>NZ_JBALOX010000028.1:0-57446 GCF_036965165.1 Bacillus sp. JJ1521
GACTGAATAAAGTTAAAGCCTCCGGCGGATGCCACAGATTTTCAAATGAAATTTTTCGCGATTGCACGAAAAAATCTGGGCACAAATACGCCAATGCGTATTTGATCAAACGCTCTACTTTTTGTCATCCTACCACACCTAGAAAAAAAAAGAACAAGACATTTGTCGTCTTGTTGCTAGAGGTTTTCGTCAAATTCTTACAAGTATGCCCATTAGGTGGTATTTTAGATTGCTATAAAACGTAAAAAACCCACAATTTGTGGGCTTTATTCTTCAACGTTCATTGATAATTCAACAAACACACTAGGACCTTGTTCTTGAGCTTTAATAATATCATCTACAGATAAATGAGTTCCTGCCGGAATTAAGATATTTCCTTCATTGTCTAGAATGTCTTTATTGACGATTTTTCCGTAAAGAATATCTACTTGTTTTAAGCGTAATGCTTTTGCTTCTGATTCTTCATGATTGTCAATTGAAGCATTAATTTCATCAAATGGGCTTTGCGATTCTGTTGATGCAGGTAGTAGTTCTTCAACATCTCCCTCATACTGATTTTCAGTAGCTTCAATTTGCGGATTTTCCAAGTACTCTACTGAATCAAGAAATTTAGAAGAAGCATCTTCTTCGACAATGATGATGTCTTTTCCATATGTAAGAACAGAATCAGAAGCTAAGGCAACTTCTTTTCCAGAAACATTTAATAATGATCCTAAAAGATTTCCGGATTCATCGTCAACATAGTACTCTAGTACTTCCCCCAGTAACTGACCTTTTCTAGTCATAACCTTTGTATTTGTTATTTTGATTTTCTTATTAACAAGTGAATTCGCAATTGGAATCTCATTTAGATCGATAACAGAGCTTTCGCTTTCAATGGTAACAGCGTATTCTCCAATTCCGATTACTCTTTTGAATGGAATGGCTTTTACACTTACTTGCCAATCCTCATTTTCGATTGTAAGGAAATCGACTGAACCTTTTTCAGGGTTAATAACTAAAGATTTTACTTTTCCGATTTCGATTCCATCTATAATACTAATGATTGGTAACCCAACTATTTCAACACTTTTTTTCATAAATCATTCACCACACCTATTTATTTTTAAACAATGGCATTTTCCATTCATTTTACCATGATTCTCGCTATTTTTCGTCATATTTTGCAATATTCTTCTAATAAAAAGTTAATTTCTTGTAATATAACAGGGTATTTCTCAAATCTTGTCTTATTTTGAGAAATTAATGAGGTAAGTTCACTGTATTGTTTCGTTTCTATATAATGATCAATTAATAAACTAACAAATGTATAATAATCATGATCGGAAATCCCGGGATGAAGGTGATCTACTATCATTTTTTCGTATTGTGCATTTGATAATTTGTTCCGAGAAAGTCTTATTTGAGAAATCATTGTTGCAAAAAGTTGTTGGCTTAGTAAGTTATGATTGTCTTGTACGTCTTGAATATCAGTCTCTCCATCAATGGCATCCAACTCTTCAGAACTTAAATCATCGCTCTCTGTTTCATTTTCAACTTCATTTTCGGGTATTTCCACTTCAATAGACTCAATCTCTTCTAGTTCATTAATGCCTTCAAGCGAATCAGGTAATTCTTCCTCTATTTGTTGTTCATTTTCAAAAGGATTTAAAATAATGTCATCCTCGTCAGTTGAAACAACCATAATTTCTTCTAGTTCATGATCAACTGTTTCAATTATTGGAATTTCCTCTAACCCGCTATCTTCATTTGGTTGTTCATCACTGATTACTTGTAAACTATCAAATTGAACTTCTTCAAGTGCAGGTTGGGCAATGTTTAAAACCTCATCTTCTATTTCATCTAATTCAATCGGCTGGATTTCAGCCGTTTCCTCTGGCACTTCAGCAACTTCATCATTCACTTGGATTTCATTGTTGTTATCATTTAATTCCATTTCGATTTCTTTAAGTAAGTCATCAAAATCAGTGACAGGAGTTTCATCATTTATATGGATCTCATATGTATTTTCAGGTTCTTCATTTTCTACATACACATTTTCTAATACAAACTCATCTTCACTTTGAATTTCCGTAGTTTCCATTCCCTCTACTATTTCCTCATCAACTTCTTGCGTTGGAGAAGAAGCAAGTACTTTCTCAGCAGCTTGAGGATTATCTTTTTTAGGCTTTATTTGGCTAAGTATTTCTTCTTCAACTTCATCTTCAATTTCGAATTTGATTACTTTATCCTCTACACCCGGATTATTTTCGACATGCAGAAAAAGCTGTGTTCCAAATTTTTTACCGATAAAATATGAAAACCATATTGCTAGCAGTATTAACACTAACCCAACTTGCCATACGCTCATCACTGTTCTCCCAGCGATTCCAATGATAAAAACAATAAATGCACAAATAAGAATAAGTAGTTTTCCCTTCCTAGTAAAACCAAGTGGTAAAAAGTAAATAACGGGTAAAACAAGTAAAAGAGATATAATTGCAATTACAAGAGATTCCAAGCTGTTATCACCTCTTTCTATCGAATTACGGATTTTTCTCGTCTTTCTTTTCCAAGCCTGGAGCTAACGGATTCTTCTTATTGCTAGGAGGTGGTACAGTTAGTTTTGGTGCATCAGCAGCAAGTTCCTCGTACTTAGGCATGTAAAATGTTGAAATTGTTACATCATAAACGAGTTGTTCAGCTACTTGTTCCACTGACACAAGCTCTGGAGTACCTGTAAAACTCAATGAATTCACCCTAGTTATTCTCGTTTGATGTTCGAGCGCTGATAAGAAATTTTCCAATTCTTCATAATTTGGCGATTCAACATGTAACGTAACGGTTATCTGGTTGAGCCCGTCTATTAGTTCTGGATCCACCATTTCCGTTTGTTCTTCGATTCCGTTGCCGTTCGTTCCCTCATTGTTTTCCGCTGAATTTTCAATATTTTTTGCCTCTGGTTGTTCTTCAGTTTGTGTTTCAGCATTTAACGAAAATTCGCTCTCACTATAGGACATGTTAATAACTCTACTTTCTGATAAAGTTTCAGCACGCCCAACATCCATAACGATTTGCTCCACTAAAGGAATTACCGGTATTCTCTTTTGAATTTCGGTTGAGCTAATAACTGTTGATTCAGTCGTTTGTTTCTCAGAAATGACCTCCAACAGTTGTTGTTCTATTTTGACACTATTCTCTAATTGAGATATTTTTAGCTCTACCGGTTTTATGAGAAGGAAATACGTCAAATAAAAAACACCAAATAAAAAGACCAAAGTTAGTATTAAAAAAATAACTTGTTTACGAGAAAAATGGAGAGTCATATCTATTTCATCTCCTTAATCGCACTCTTATCAAAAGTGATTTCATATTGAGCGAAATACCTTGGTAAAATGTTATTATTTTGGTCTGATTCTATTTTATTATCGGTTGTCGCCTCAGTTTCTTTAGTTTCATTGTTTATTTCAGCATTTGTCTCATTATTATTAACAGCGCTTTCCTTTGTCCCTTCGGTTATTGGGGATGTAGAAACTGTTAATAACCTAGCAGATTCGATTAATGGAGAATCTGTTAACAAAGCTAAATAATGAGCATTTTCAGTATTTGTGTCAAACTGAACTTCTAAAGTTACAATTCCATCATCTGTATAAGAAAAGTTTTGTACAAAGCCCCGTTCAGGTAATAACGTTGTTAAATGATTTAAGATCGGCACAGTTTCAACAAAATATCCATCCGCCCATTCGACTGTTTTTTCTAAGTTAATCACATTATTTGAATGATTTGCCGAGCCGAATTTTTGTTCTTCTGCCATTCGAGTTTCTTGTAGAGCTGTTATTTGGTTCGTTAGTTTTTCTTCAAGTGTGGTTGCTTTTTTATACTGAATAAAAATAAACAAGAAGCCAATTAAAGCCACACTGATAATAATGATGAGGGGTAGTAATTTTGCTCGGTTTTTAAATTCTTTTCTAGGCAGTAAATTAATATCTACAAGCATTCTTACACCTCTTTAAGAGCTAATCCTAATGGTAGAAAAAATTGACTAGGAAGTTTATCGAATTTATCAATATGACTTACCGGAATTTCATATCTTTCAATGAGTGTCGAACTAATGTCTGGCAAATTGGGATGATCCCCACTTACAAGAATCTTTGAAATTCGTTCTTTCCCCTGTGTCATATTAAAACTATAAAAATTCATCACATGTTCAATTTCTTTAATAATTCCATCGTTGAGGTGCTCAAATTTACTAGCATGACCATTCCATCTTATATCAGCCATGGTATTAGATGAGTTTTGTTGGATATCCCAATCTTCAATTGATGTATCCAGTGTAAGATATCTCATAAACAAAGGAATATCCTGATGAAAAATGCTAAGGTTGGCTGACGGTAAATCTAATCGAAGCAATAAGGAATGGTCCTCTTCATTTGTTTTTTGACAAAAATGAAAAAGTCGATACATACAAAGCGGTGAAATATCAGCTGCAATTGGTTTTAATGAAACATCTTCTAACAGCGAGGAGTATTCAAATGCAATATCCTCAGGAGCTGCAAATATAAGGACCTCTTTTAACTTTTCATCTTCTGAAAGTATCTTGAAATCAAGAACAGGATCATCAAAAGGTAGATGAATGGTTGCCCCCAGCTCCAAATAAACATATCCTAAAATTTCATCATCCTTTACTTCATTTGGAATTGAAATCTTTCGAATCACAACAAATGGATCTGGAATAACGAACTGGACTTGAGTATTTTTGATCCCCCAATCTGTAACGCATTCTTCTAAAATTAAGTGTAATGTGTCTCTTTCCATTATTCTTCCGTCTTGAATAATACCAGGAGGCAAGTACTTTTCACGAAACTTTTGAACAGTAATTGGGTTAGAGCGCTTAACTCCCACATACCTAATAACATGATCTTTAATAATAATATTTGCAATTTTACTTGATGAAAATAATGAAAAAGCCATTATGTATCCCCTTAATAAATCAAATACGCCTTGGCGTATTTGCCGCCCAGATTTTTTTCGAGCTTGCTCGAGAAACTTCCTTTGAAAATCTGTGGCATCCGCCGGAGGCTCCTTTTCAGTAGAAATCTGGGATTTCTACTGAATAAGGTTAAAATACGATAAATTCAATATACCAGCCTATAAAGTCTGGTCCAAAAAAGTAAGCGATTAGAGTACCGATTACAATAGAGGGTCCAAAAGGCATTGGTTTTCCTTTCTTTACTTTGCCAATTACCATTCCAACTAATCCAATAATAGTACCAAGGATTGTGGCAAGGAAAAATGAAAGAAGGACGAACTTCCAGCCTAATGCAATTCCGATAACGGCATATAGCTTGATATCTCCCCCACCCATTCCACCTTTGCTGACGATTGCAATAAGGTATAGAAGAAGAAACCCAATGACACTGCCAGTAAGCATGTCCCACCATGGGTTGAGCGGTACGAAAATGCGTTCAATGAGAAATAATGGGGCAAAGAATAATAACACCTTATCTGGGATAATCATGTATGTAATATCTGAAACAAAGATAATGACCAATAAAGAGATCAAGGTCCAAGCGATGATCAATTCTTTTGACCATCCCACCAGCATTGGTGAAATCGTAAAAAGAATTGCAGTAGCAAGTTCAATTGAAGCATAAATGGGTGATATGCCAGTTTTACAATTTCTGCATTTTCCACCTTGAAAGATGTATGAAAAAACCGGAATTAATTCAATTGCGGTTAGCTGATGCTTACAAGTTGGACAAGCAGAGCGCGGACGAGCGATAGATTCGCCTGCTGGGATGCGTAGGCCGACGACGTTGAAGAAGGAGCCTATTGTCAGTCCTATAATTCCAATATATATATATATGAATATCATTTACTAAACTCCTAACTATATTGCGATAACCCTCATTAAGAGGGCTATCTTCAGAAAATATTTACTTTAATTTCGTTGCAATGTCTCCCTCGGTCAAACCATCTGCACCAATTGCAATATCTTGAAATGCTGTATATTTAAAAGATAATTTCCCATTAGCTGCTTTACTAACTGTTAAAGAGAAAGTTCCAGCTTTATCATAATAAGGTTGAAATGCTGTAGTTCCATTTGTAAGTGTTAATGCCCCATCTGTAAATGCAGGATTTTCTGACGTAATATATAATCTAGCTGAGTCAATTATTTGCTGTGCCTCTGTATAATTTGCTTTTTCCTGTGTCTTACTAACCACATTCCCAATCGCAGGAACAGCAATCGTCGCAATAATCCCTAATATTACAATTACCGCTAACAACTCTATTAACGTTAATCCTTTTTGATTCTTTAAATACTTTTTAAACATATTTCTTCTCTCCTTATAGGAACTAGTCCATTTATACCACTTATTATAATAGCAAATACTGTTGAAAACACTAGAATTTTGTTTATTTTGACAAAGATTAAACATTTCTTAACAAAAATGTGGCTTTTTCTTACTTTTTATTGAATTTGGTTAAAAATATCGAACATTGGCACTAGAATCGCCGTGACTATAGTCCCGACTATACTGCTTAAAAATACAATCATCAGTGGCTCAATTAATGATTTTAACTGATCTGTTGCATTATCGACCTCATCTTCATAAAAGTTTGCCACCTTGCCAAGCATTTCATCTAATGAACCCGTGCTTTCTCCAATTGCAATCATATGGGTAATCAGCGGTGGAAATGCCCAATGCTTTTTCATCGGCTCTGTCATTGATTTTCCTTGTTCAAGAGCTTGTCTTGATTGTTTTATCACTCCAGCAATCACTTCATTTTCAACAATGGTTTCGACGACTGTCAGTGCCTGTAAGATAGGAACAGAACTATACAGCATAGAGTTTAATGTTCTTGTCATACGGGCAAGAACAGCCTTCTGGATTAGTTTTCCAAAAATCGGTGTTTTTAATATGGCATAATCCAGATAATATCTTGTTTCTTGTTTTTGCTTAAGGAACATAAAAAACAGATAAATAACAAGACCTAATAGGATAACAAGCCACCAAAACTTTTGCATAAACACACTTGCATTTAGAACGAATTTCGTTATACCAGGCAGTTCCGCACCAAAATCCGCAAACATGTCCACAAAAGTTGGAACAACGGATACTAATAAAAAGATGACGACAACTACTGCCACAATTCCAACAACAGCTGGATATGCCATCGCTGACTTAACCTTTTGTCTCGTTTTATTCTGTTTTTCATAATAAACAGCAAGATTTTCTAATGTATCATCAAGATTTCCGCCAACTTCTCCTACGCGAACCATATTCGTAAAGAGAGTTGTAAAAATTCGTTTATGCTTGGCTGTTGCGGCAGATAAGGGAATCCCCTCCCTTAAATCAACTTCTACATCTGATAGAGCTTTCTGAAGGGGTTTACTGCTCGTTTGGTTTGCCAAAATATTCATTGAATCAACAATTGTTATGCCTGCTTTAATAAGAGTTGAAAACTGCCTTAAAAAAATCACAAAATCCCTTAGTTTAACCGGATTACCAACCGCTATATCTTTCGTCAAAAAGGTTTCCGGTACTTCATTAATCGTAATAACTCGGATTCCTTTATCACGAAGAGATGAAACTGCGTCTTTCTTAGAAGTTCCTGAAATTGTGCCGGTTTTCTTACCGAATTTATCTCTACCTTCATATTTAAATCTAGGCATTTGTATTTAACTCCTGTAAATATGGTTGAGCAATGTCTCTCGATATGACACCGGCACGAACTAAGTCTAATAGATTGGATTCCAATGTGTGCATTCCTTCTGCCCGACTGGTCTGCAGCACATTTTTTATTTGATGTGTTTTTTCATTCCGAATTAAGTTTGCGACTGCGGAATTATTAAGTAAAATCTCGGTTGCTGCTTTACGACCTTTTTTATCAATTGTTGGGAATAATCTCTGTGAAATAACACTAACTAATACATTAGCAAGCTGAATCCTAATTTGTGGTTGCTGTGAAAATGGAAACATATCAATAATCCGGTCGATGGTAGAAGGAGCATTTACTGTATGTAAGGTTCCTAACACAAGATGACCAGTTTCTGCAGCTGTTATTGCCGTTTGCGTCGTTTCTAAGTCCCGCATTTCACCGACAAGGATAACATCCGGATCTTGTCGGAGTGCTGCTCTTAGACCATTTGCGAAATTATGAGTATCACTTCCAACCTCACGTTGCTCAATTATACTCATCCCATGCTTATGAAGGTATTCGATTGGATCCTCTAATGTTACAACATGCTTGCTCATTGTTTGGTTAATATACTGAATCATGGCTGCAAGGGTTGTAGACTTCCCACTACCCGTTGGTCCGGTAACAAGTATTAAACCTTGTGGCTTTTGACTGATACGTTTCAGTACATCTGGCAGTTCAAGCTCTTCAATTGTTGGAATAGAAGTCGGTATCACCCGAAATGCAATTGCGGGACATCCCCGCTGCATATAGATGTTGACACGAAATCGTGAGACACCAGATATACCATATGAAAAATCGAGTTCCCCTTTGTCTTTAAAACGATCCCACATATCTTCCGGTACAATTGATTTTGCTATTTCCTCAATTACAGGTGGTGTTAAAATGTCTTTTCCGTATCTTTTTAAATCCCCATTAATCCGAAAAATCGGAGGAACACCAGCTGTAATATGAATATCAGAAGCCTTATGTTCATTAGCTGAATGTAATATTTGATTAATTTTATCCTTCATTTACTTCCCACCTATTCAGCAGTAGCTACTCTTAATATTTCTTCAGTCGTTGTTAATCCTTGTTTTACTTTTAAAAGTCCATCATCAATTAAAAAGATGGTTCCATTTTTGATAGCTAATTCCCTAAGTGATGTATAGGACTCTCGATTCATAATTGCCCTTCTTAAGTCATCGTTAATAACCAACAACTCGTGGATGGCAACCCTGCCTTTATATCCTGTCATATTACAGGTTCCACAACCTTTTCCTCGGTTCACTTTTTCAATTGTAATTCCACGTTTTGCAAAGATTTCTAGTTCACGGACGGTTGGTTCCTGCAGTTGACCACAATCTCGACAAACACGACGTACCAAACGCTGAGCAACTACCCCTGAAAGGGATGAGGCGACAAGGAATGGTTCAACCCCCATATCAATTAAGCGTGTAATTGTCCCTAGTGAATCATTCGTATGGAGAGTACTTAAGACTAGATGACCTGTTAAAGATGCTCTTACAGCTACATCCGCTGTTTCTTGGTCACGAATTTCTCCAACCATGATGATATTAGGATCTTGTCTCAAAATAGCACGAAGCCCTTTTGCAAATGTCATTCCAATATTCGTATTTACTTGAATTTGATTGATGCCCTCTAACTGGTATTCGACAGGATCTTCAATTGTAATGATATTTACATCTTCAGAATTAAGCTGGTTTAAAGCTGCGTAAAGAGTTGATGATTTTCCTGATCCGGTTGGACCTGTAATTAATACAATGCCAGTTGGGTTATGGATCAGTTTCTTAAACCTTTGTAGGTTGACATTATTAAATCCTAATTGTGTAAGATTATTTAATGAGCTACTTAAATCTAGAACCCTCATTACTATTTTTTCACCAAATACTGTTGGCAAAGTAGAAACACGTAAGTCAATATGATGTGCTTCAAGATTTATTTTTATTCGACCATCCTGCGGGATACGGCTTTCAGTAATATCGAGGTTTGCCATAATCTTAATTCGTGCTGTTAGGACGCCTTGCATACTTTTAGGTAATGCCCGTTCCGTTCGGAGCACACCATCCACACGATAACGCAGCAAAACCCTTGTTTCATGAGGGTCCACGTGTATATCGCTTGCTCGTTGTTGAACTGCATTTTGCAGGATTTGGTTTACTAATTTCACGACTGGTGAATCTTCATTTGTAATTTTCTCTTCTTCAATTTCCGCGGTGGCTTCAGCAAAAAGCTCCTTTACGCCTTCATCTAAATCATAATATTTATTGATTGCCCGTAAGATCTCATCCTTTGAGGCGATGACAGGTTCAATATAGAATCCAGTTGTAAGACGTAAATCCTCAATCGCATAATAATCCATGGGGTCTGCCATTGCGACAAATAGCTTGTCTCCTTCTCTACGAATGGGAATTAAATAATGTCTTCTCGCCATTTCTTTTGGTATCAATGCTGTTAACGATGTGTCGATTGGATATCGGTATAGACTCACATGTGGTATTCCTAATTGAAACTCAAGTACTTCAATTAATTGTTGCTCTGTAATAAACCCTTTTTGAAGAAGAATATCCCCTAGTTTTTGTGATTCTGTTTGATCTCCAAGTGCTTGTTTTAATTGTTGTTCTGTTAGTAGACCAGCCTCGATAAGCAAATCTCCTAATCGTTTGCGGGCTCTTCGCATGGAATGTCCCCTCCCTAAGATTTTTCTATTGGATCAGGATTTTCCCATAAATCGATATTTTTCTCTTCGTTGTCTTCGTCAGTTCCATTTCCAGATTCCAGATTATTTTCTTCATTTGATCCATTAGTAGGTCCAGGAGTACCATCTGGATTCGTTAAAATTCCTTCTGGTTCAGTCCATATTGGGTTTTGAGGGGCCTCCGGTACTAAGATACTATGGGCTTCGATTGTGTGGCTAGGTGGATAAAAATCTTCAGCTACCTTGATTTTCTCATCTACCACACCAACCTCACTAAAAATGCGATAAATTTTACCTACCTGACCTGAAATCCCTTTTTGTTTGACAACCTTCTTGCCCTTTGACAAAGTACTATCAAACTGCTTGATAATCTTAGGTTCAAAGGATTCTTCATCTGCTATAACCACATGTATAGATTGTTGCAGATCAGGCCCCATAAGCTGCACATTAAATTCATGATCCTCGAATGAAAACACTAGTCTATACTCATGAGGATTAATATTATTTAAAATGAGATCCTTATTTTCGTTTTCAATCATGGCTTCAAAACCGAAAGTTGCATAATATGGAAATTGATCACTAATATGTCTTTCAATAATTTCAAAATTTGAAGATAAAATAGTTGAATATATACCGGTAGCAATTACGCTTAATGCTTCATTTGAAAATTTAGTTGAAGTACCACTTTCCAATAAAAATGAAAGCAAGGAAAATGGTTTGTTTGCAGGTAAATGTACAACATCAAACTCCCTTACCCATTTAATAATTTCATTTTCGTCCTTTAGATTACGAATAACTGATTGAGATACGACATTGCTTTCGTCTATTTCAACAAATTGATCATTGTTATTCTCATTTTCTTCTGGCTGTTCATCTACTGGTCCAACCTTTGTTCCTTCATTGAAGGAATCCTTAGGAAAAAATGCATGGTACGTTTTTGCACCGACAGTCGAAATAAGTGATAGGAGTAAAACACAAAGTAAGAGTAGGCTAAAAATTTTAACTGTATGTAATTTTTGCATGGTTGTACCCCTTTCAACTCTTTTTGTGATTTCTTTATTTAAAAGTGATTAGTTTGTAGTGTCCCCAGATTCAAACACATGATTTTATTAACCACTTTATAAACACTCAAAATCAGATAGTAAAATATACCTATTCTCACCCTATTATTTTATATGAAACTAGGAAAATACTAAAGAGAATTTACGCGGACTTTGTTATAAAATCAATTATTTTGTTACAGATTGTCACTTTCTAAAAAGAATAATTGCAAAAAAAAACGGGGCTGTTAGCCGAAGGCACAGAATAATGCCTTTTCTAAAGTTGGTGTTGATTTCCGCTGCTGGCACTCGCTTTCCGCGGGCGGTTCGGAAGCCTCCTCATGGCTGTGTTCCTGTGGGGTCTTCCCTGGCCACGCTTTTCCCGCAGGAGTCTCGTGCCATCCGCTCCAATCAACATAGTTAAAAAGGTATTATTTTCTCTAAATTTGAGAAAATAATACCTTTTTTCATTGTTTAATTGTTTTATCAATGTTTGGATAATAAAAATCCCCTAACCTCTGAAATAAAATAGAGTGACCCTGTTATAACTAATGCAGCATTTTCTTCTTTTGATACACGTTCTTTGCCCACTTGCACTGCCTCCTGCCACCTATCAACAGTGTTAATAAATTCTCGAGCAGATGAATTTCCATAAAGTTCCCCGGTGCTTGCAGCTCTTGGATAGTCAAAGCTTGTAAAGGTTAATGTTTGCGCAACCTTTTCAAGTTGCCCAATCATCGTGTCTAATTTTTTGTCGCTTAACGCACTAAAAATAATGTGGATATCTTTCCCCTTTAAGTGAGCCTTGATTGTATCCACAAGACTGTAAATGCCTTCTGGATTATGGGCGCCGTCTAAAATAACGAGCGGATCGTCAGAAATCTCTTCAAAACGACCAATCCATTTTGTTTTTTCTAAACCTGCAGCAAGCACACTATCTTCTAATTGTATAGCACCGCTTTTTTGTAACATATGAACTGCCATTACCGCTAAGCTTGCGTTTCGGACCTGATGAGCACCTTTCATTGAGATGTTTAGATTTTGAAAGGTTTTATTCTGCGTTTTTACAGTAAAAGCTTCACCATTACTTGAGTGATGGTCAAGGATGAAGAAATCTTGGCCTAATTGATAAAATGGGCTATTTCCTTCATTTGCCTTGGTACTAATCACTTCAATTGCTTCTTGTTGCGCAACCGCTGTGATAACAGGGATATTCGGTTTGATAATTCCAGCTTTTTCACCCGCAATTTCTTCTATTGTGTCACCAAGAATATTCATGTGATCAAAGCCAATGCTTGTGATGATTGAAGCAAGAGGGGTAATGACATTTGTTGAATCAAGTCTTCCTCCTAAACCAACCTCCATAAGAACGAAGTCAATTTCCGTGTTTTCACCGAAATAATAGAGGGCCATTGCGGTGATGACTTCAAACTCGGTAGGTCCGCCAAGTTCTGTTTCCTCCAACTCTTCTGCTAAGGGTTTTATCACTTTTAAAAGGGAAACAATTTCATCATTTGAAATTGGTTTTCCGTTTACACTGATTCGTTCATTAAAGGTTTCAATATAAGGAGAAGTAAAGGTTCCAATTGTATAATCTGCTTCTTGTAAAATATTTCGTATGTAGCTAACAGTTGATCCTTTCCCGTTTGTACCGGCTACATGAATTGCCTTCATTTTTTCTTGAGGATGACCTAGTCGTTCCATCATCCATTCCATTCGCGATAGCCCTGGTTTCATGCCGAGTCTCAATCTCCCATGAATCCAAGTAAGGGCCTCCTCATAAGTGTTTATCATATGCGTTCCTCCACATATAGGTTGAAAATGAAGGAAAGACGAATCTAGGATAGATTCGCCTTTTATTCATTTAGCCTCTTAATTCTGCAATGCGCTCACGAACTGTTTCACGTTTTTCAACATAGTCCTTTTCTTTTGCGCGCTCTTCATCGATTACTTTTTGAGGTGCTTTCTTCACGAAACCTTCGTTCCCAAGTTTCTTCTGAACACGGTCAACCTCTTTATCAAGCCTATCAAGTTCTTTTTCTAGTCGCTTAATTTCTTCATCAATATTGATAAGTCCTTCAAGTGGAAGGAATAGTTCTGCTCCTGTTACAACGGAAGTCATTGCCTTATCAGGTGAAGAAATGTCAGTAGCAATTAAAAGCTCGCTTGGATTACAGAACCTCTCTAGGTAAGAACGATTCTTTTCTAATTGAGCATGAACTGTTTCATCCTTCGCTTTAATGTGAAGCTTGATTTGCTTGCTCATTGGTGTGTTAACCTCTGCACGGATATTTCGAACCGAGCGAATAATGTCAACCAATAGGCGCATTTCCCCTGCAGCTAAATCATCTGAAATTTCAGGGTTTACCTCTGGCCATTTTGCAATAGTAATGGATTCGCCATTATGTGGCAAGTTCTGCCATATTTCCTCGGTAATAAACGGCATGAATGGATGTAGCAGTCTCATTGTGTTATCTAGAACATATGCAAGTATTGATCTTGTCGTTTTCTTTGCTTGCTCGTCTTCGCCGTATAAAGGAAGCTTCGCCATTTCAATATACCAATCACAGAAGTCATCCCAAATAAAGTTATATAATACTCTTCCTACTTCACCAAATTCATATTTATCAGCAAGCTTTGTTACTGATTCAATTGTTTCGTTTAGTCGAGTTAAAATCCACTTATCCGCAACTGATTTTTCACCGCTGAAGTCGATGTCATCAAACCTAAGGTCACCCATATTCATTAATGCAAAACGTGATGCATTCCAAATTTTATTTGCGAAGTTCCAAGTTGCTTCAACCTTTTCCATGCTAAAGCGTAAGTCTTGACCAGGTGAACTTCCAGTTGATAAGAAGTATCGTAATGAATCGGCACCGTATTGGGCGATGACATCCATTGGGTCTACACCATTTCCAAGTGACTTACTCATTTTACGACCTTCTGCATCACGAACTAGACCGTGAATAAGAACATCTTTAAATGGACGTTTTCCTGTAAATTCTAGTCCTTGGAAAATCATTCTTGATACCCAGAAGAAGATGATATCATAGCCTGTTACAAGAGCATCTGTTGGATAGTAGCGTTTAAAATCTGCCGCTTCCTTATCAGGCCAGCCCATAGTTGAAAATGGCCATAATGCCGAACTAAACCATGTATCTAATACATCTTTATCCTGCTCCCAGTTTTCAGAGTCACTAGGTGGTTCATGGTCAACATAAACCTCACCTGTTTCTTTATGGTACCAAGCTGGGATTCTGTGACCCCACCATAATTGACGGGAAATACACCAGTCACGAATGTTTTCCATCCAACGTAGATATGTTTTTTCAAAACGATCCGGAACGAAATGTACCTTTTCTTCCTGAGATTGTAGCTTAATCGCTTCATCAGCTAGTGGCTGCATTTTAACAAACCATTGTGTAGATAAATATGGTTCAACAACTGCACCACTTCGTTCACTGTGACCTACTGAATGAAGGTGATCTTCAATTTTAAATAGTACGCCTTCTTCTTGCAAATCCTTTACAATTTTCTTTCTGCATTCAAAACGGTCCATGCCTTGGTATTTACCAGCGTTCGCATTCATTGTTCCATCTTCATTCATAACAAGGACGCGCTCGAGATTGTGGCGATTTCCAACTTCGAAGTCATTTGGGTCGTGTGCAGGTGTGATTTTAACAGCACCAGAACCAAATTCCATATCAACATAATCATCACCAACAATCGGAATTTCTCTTCCTACGATTGGGAGAATGACTGTTTTACCAATTAAGTGTTTGAAACGCTCATCCTCTGGGTGAACGGCAATGGCTGTATCGCCTAGCATTGTTTCTGGACGAGTTGTTGCAATTTCAATAGACCCGCTACCATCAGCTAATGGATAACGCATATGGTAAAATGCACCTTGAACATCTTTATAGATAACTTCGATGTCTGAAAGGGCAGTTTTTGTTGCTGGGTCCCAGTTGATAATGTATTCACCGCGATAAATAAGACCTTTTTTATAAAGGGCAACGAATACTTCACGAACTGCTTTTGAAAGGCCTTCATCAAGTGTGAATCGTTCCCTTGAGTAATCTAAACCAAGTCCTATCTTTGACCATTGCTCACGAATATGACTAGCATATTCTTCCTTCCACTTCCATGTTTCTTCTACGAATTTTTCACGACCTAAGTCATAGCGAGTTTTCCCTTCCTCACGTAGCTTAGCCTCAACTTTGGCTTGTGTAGCGATACCCGCATGGTCCATTCCAGGTAGCCATAGAACATCATAGCCTTGCATTCTTTTTATACGAGTTAGGATATCCTGTAAGGTTGTATCCCACGCATGCCCTAGGTGTAACTTTCCTGTTACGTTTGGTGGCGGAATGACAATGGTATATGGTTTCTTCTCAGCATCGTCTTTAGCTTCAAAAAATTTACCATCCAACCAATATTGATAGCGGCCCGCTTCAATCGCCTGCGGGTCATACTTTGTTGATAGCGTTTTTTCATTACCTTCCATAAGAATTCCTCCTTAAAATGCTTCGAATTCAATCAAATGCGCCTTGGCGTATTTATTCAGCCCTGGCTGAATAAATAAAAAACTCCACTCATCCTTATTAAAAGGACGAATGGAGTATATTCGCGGTACCACCTTTTTTCATAGATAAAAAAGCTTTATCTATGCTCTCAAGAAAAGATAACGGCTTTTCACCGGCTTTTACTACTCAATTTTCATAAAAGCTACTTAAGGGCGACCTTCCATCGTAACGTTCCTAAGAAATCTCTCAGCAAATGATTTCTCTCTCTGAAGGGGTATTCGATGTACTCTTCCCTCTCATTGTATGTAAGCAATTATATATTTACCTTAAGATTCTACTACTAATGTTTATGAATTTCAATAGGTATTGTCAATAAGGGTAGCCAAATTTTTTATACTTTATTCTCCTCCATGCAATTTGTCACAAATTTTTGTAACCTTATTCACCAGATATTTACCACTAAAATAAAGGTAAAGCCCCGTGGATGCCACGATTTTTCAAAGGTAAACTTTCGAGCAGTAAGATCTAAGACTAAATACGCCACATCCTGTGGCAACGTCATTGTGGCCCACATCGTGTGGGCCTAAAGAAATCCGGGCGCAAATATGCCAAGGCACAATTGATTATTTAAGGAGCTGTTATTGATATGGGGAGTATCGTACAAAAGTTTGGAGGCACCTCAGTAGGGTCACCAGAAAGAATTAAAAATGTTGCAAATCGCGTTATTCAGGAAGTCCAATTAGGAAACCAAGTTGTGGTTGTTGTATCAGCAATGGGTAAAACTACAGATCAGCTTGTAAGCTTAGCAAATGAAATTACAAGCTCGCCAAGTAAACGCGAGATGGATATGCTGTTAAGTACAGGAGAACAAATAACAATCGCTCTTTTAACAATGGCGCTACAGGAAAAGGGCTATGAAGCCGTATCTTATACAGGGTGGCAGGCAGGTATTGAAACTGAGGCCGTACATAGCAATGCCCGCATTGAAAATATTCAAGTTTCAAGAGTAAGCGATAGCCTTCAAGAAGGAAAAATCGTAGTTGTTGCTGGATTCCAGGGAATCAGTAGTTCTGGAGATATAACGACTCTTGGACGGGGTGGCTCTGATACAACTGCAGTTGCACTTGCAGCAGCGTTGAACGCGGACAAATGTGATATCTACACAGATGTAACAGGTGTATATACGACAGATCCTCGCGTTGTGCCATCTGCACGTAAACTTCATTCCATTTCCTATGATGAAATGCTGGAGCTTGCAAACCTTGGTGCTGGTGTGCTACACCCGCGTGCAGTTGAATTTGCGAAAAACTTTGAAATGCCGCTTGAAGTACGTTCAAGTATAGAGCTAGAAAATGGAACCATTATTGAGGAGGAAGTTTCAATGGAAAAGAATCTTGTTGTTAGGGGAATTGCTTTTGAAGACCAGATCACAAGGGTAACAGTATCTGGATTACCAAATGAATTACACACACTATCAACCATCTTTGGTACACTTGCAAAGAATGGTCTTAACGTTGATATCATCATTCAAAACCAAACTGATGAAAATCATACAAATATTTCATTTTCAGTAAAAACACCAGATTTACGTGACACTTTAGCTGTTTTAGAAAATAACAAGGGTGTATTAAAATATGAGAGCATCCAGCATGAAGATGGTTTGGCGAAGGTTTCAATTGTAGGGTCTGGAATGGTTTCAAACCCAGGGGTTGCTGCTGATATGTTCCAAGTGCTTGCAAAAGAAAACATTGAAGTAAAAATGGTAAGTACATCTGAAATCAAAGTTTCCACCGTTGTTGAACAAGGAAGTATGGTACGTGCGGTTGAAGCTTTACATGATTCATTTAACTTAGCAACGGTGGAAGAGGAAAAAGCAAAAGTTAAACTATAATTTATATACAAAAAGGGTCGTTCAAAGGAGCTTATATCATTTTGGGCGCCCTTTTCTATATAAAAAAACTGCACAAATTGTGCAGAATTTAATCTTCGGTGATGTCATTTTGGTCCCATTTTACCGTAAATATGATTTTTTGAGCTCGTCTTTTTTGTTGTTCAAAGCTTTCAGTGATTCGATTTTTCTGTTGTTGAATTTGTTGAGCAAGAAAACCGGATTCAAGTTGAAATGTACAAATATCCTTTCGTTTAAAACGAGAAGACACGATCGTACCATCTAAATGAAATTCGATGGAGTTCTTATCCGAACGCTCTACTTTTAGGTCTCCCCATCCAGCATCATGAAAAAACGAAATAATTTCTTCAATCGTTGGTAAGGGGAATTTACGGGCAAGACTTTTTCCGGCCCAGTATAAAATCTGTGGAGTTTCTTTTCCAAGTAAATCAGGAATTAAAATTTCTCGTATGAGTTCGTACCCAAAAACAGAAACGGTCTGTTCACTTGTATTTACATTTTGTTCATTGATGTTAACGTTCTTCACTGCATTCCCCTCTTTCTCCATTCTTTATTATATAACATGAGGGGGTAAGAAACACATGAATTTTTTTGTTTCTTTTTGTCATACGGGATCGATTTGTGTTCTAGGTCGATCCTAATAAATGTGACTAAATATTATCATATTCGTGAATAAAATGTGGACAAGTTTCCTTGACGCTCTTACCTTATGGGAGTAAAATGAATTTGTTACATTATACTGATAAAAGAAAATTGCAGCTACATTTGTCTTTTTATCTATGAAAAAAGTATTTTGTAGTTTTCTGCAAAGGGTTTCAATTATCAGTTATTATATCGTCCTAATACATAATATCCAGGATGAGAAATTAAAGGGGTGCCTTAAAGGTGCGTTTATTATTGAGGGGGGTAAAGTGTGGCTGGTAATCGTGAATTTTTTAATCGCAGGCTTCATTCATTATTAGGTGTAATACCTGTAGGGGTTTTCTTAATCGTACACTTAGTAGCGAATAACTTTGCGACAAGAGGAGAAGAGGCATTTAACAATGCTGCTGGATTTATGGGAAATCTCCCATTTAGAATCTTATTAGAGGTAGTTGTTATTTATTTACCAATACTATTTCACGCGATTTACGGTCTGTATATTGCCTTTACTGCAAAGAACAATGTGAGTAGATACAGTTTCTTCCGTAACTGGATGTTCTTCCTACAACGTATATCCGGTGTTATTACTCTAATTTTTATTGCGTGGCATGTATGGGAAACGCGAATTGCGGCTGCTTTTGGAGCAGAGGTAAATTTCCAAATGATGGAGGAAATCTTAAGCTCACCAGCAATGCTTGTTTTCTATCTAGTTGGTGTAATCTCAACAATTTTCCATTTCTCAAATGGTCTATGGTCATTTGCAGTTAGTTGGGGACTAACAATAACTCCTCGTTCTCAACAAATTGCAACATACGTAACAATTATTATTTTTATCGCATTATCATACGTAGGTATTTCTACAATTCTTGCATTCGTTTAATTTTATTCAGATAAACTGAATAAAATTAAGCCTCCGGCGGATGCCACAGATTTTCAAAGGAAATTTTTCGAGCACACTCGAAAAAATCTGGGCACAAATACGCCAAAGCCGTATTTGATTTTTGAAAATTAGAACGTTCACGCATTTTTTCACAAGTTGAACGATCTCTTTATTTGGGAGTGAGTTAATTTGAGTCAAGGTAAAATTATCGTAGTTGGCGGTGGGTTAGCTGGTTTAATGGCTACCATCAAGGCTGCTGAAGAAGGAACACAAGTTGATTTATTTTCACTCGTACCTGTAAAACGATCTCACTCTGTTTGTGCACAAGGTGGGATTAACGGTGCGGTTAATACAAAAGGTGAAGGGGATTCTCCATGGATCCACTTTGACGATACAGTATATGGTGGAGATTTCCTAGCTAACCAAAAGCCAGTTAAGGCAATGACTGATGCTGCACCAGGAATTATTCACTTAATGGACCGTATGGGGGTTATGTTTAACCGTACTCCAGAAGGTTTACTTGATTTCCGTCGTTTCGGTGGAACACAACATCACCGTACTGCATTTGCTGGAGCTACAACTGGTCAGCAATTGCTTTACGCATTGGATGAGCAGGTTCGTCGTCACGAAGTAGCAGGACTTGTTACAAAGTATGAAGGTTGGGAATTCCTGGGAATTATTCAAGACGATGAAGGAATTTGTCGTGGTATCGTTGGTCAAAACCTTCAGTCAATGGAGATTCAATCATTCCCTGCTGATGCTGTTATCATGGCATCCGGTGGTCCTGGAATTATTTTTGGTAAAACAACAAACTCTGTTATTAACACTGGTTCTGCTGCTTCAATCGTGTACCAACAAGGTGCATATTATGCAAATGGTGAGTTTATTCAAATTCATCCAACAGCTATTCCTGGGGATGATAAACTTCGCCTCATGAGTGAATCTGCTCGTGGTGAAGGTGGACGAGTATGGACATATAAAGATGGTAAGCCTTGGTACTTCTTAGAGGAAAGATATCCTGCATACGGAAATTTAGTTCCGCGTGATATTGCAACACGTGAAATCTTCAATGTATGTGTAGATATGAAGCTTGGTATCAACGGTGAAAACATGGTTTACCTAGATCTTTCTCATAAAGATCCAAAAGAACTTGATATCAAATTAGGTGGAATTATTGAAATCTATGAAAAATTCATGGGTGATGATCCACGTAAAGTTCCAATGAAAATTTTCCCTGCTGTTCACTACTCAATGGGTGGACTATGGGTTGACGATCATCAACAAACGAACATCCCTGGATTATTTGCTGCCGGCGAATGTGATTTTTCACAGCACGGTGCGAACCGTTTAGGTGCTAACTCACTATTATCAGCTATTTATGGTGGTATGGTTGCTGGTCCTAATGCAGTTCATTATATTAAAGGACTTAAGAAAGGTACTGATTCCATTTCTTCAACTGTTTTCGATAGCCATGTAAAACAAGAGCAAGAAAAATGGGATGACATTATGTCAATGGATGGTACTGAAAATGCATACATCCTTCACAAAGAGCTTGGTGAATGGATGACTGATAACGTAACTGTTGTTCGTTACAACGACAAGCTTTTAAAGACAGATGAAAAAATTCAGGAGCTTCTTGAGCGTTATAAGAACATTAATATCAATGACACATCTAAATGGAGCAACCAAGGTGCTACATTTACTCGTCAATTACAAAATATGCTTCAGCTTGCACGTGTAATTACAATCGGTGCATATAACCGTAACGAAAGCCGTGGAGCGCATTATAAGCCAGATTTCCCTAAACGTAATGACGAGGAATTCTTAAAAACGACTATGGCTAAGTTTACTGGAAAAGAAACTGCGCCTGCTTTCCATTATGAAGAGGTAGACACTTCATTAATTGCACCACGTGAACGTGACTATACTAAGAATAAGGAGGAAAAATAAGATGAGTGAAAAAACAGTTGAATTTCATGTTACTCGTCAGGATACTCCAGATTCCGATCCTTATGTGGTTAAATTTAAGGTTCCATACCGTAAGAATATGAACGTAATTTCCGCTTTAATGGAATTTCGTCGTAATCCTGTTGATATTAATGGAAATCAAGTTGCCCCAATTACTTGGGATATGAACTGTTTGGAAGAGGTTTGCGGTGCTTGTTCAATGGTTATCAATGGCAAGCCACGTCAATCTTGTTCGGCTCTAATTGACCAACTTGAACAACCAATCAAACTTGAACCAATGAAGACATTCCCAATCGTGCGTGACTTACAAATTGACCGCAGCAGAATGTTTGATTCATTGAAGAAAGTAAAAGCTTGGATCCCAATCGATGGAACATACGATTTGGGTCCTGGTCCTCGTATGCCAGAGAAGAAACGTCAATGGGCATATGAGTTATCAAAATGTATGACATGTGGTGTATGTCTGGAAGCATGTCCGAACGTAAACAGCAAATCCGAGTTCATCGGACCTGCTCCATTATCACAAGTTCGTTTATTCAATGCTCATCCAACTGGTGCAATGAATAAAGGAGAACGTTTAGAAACAATTATGGGAGATGGAGGCCTTGCAAACTGCGGTAACTCACAAAACTGTGTGCAGTCTTGTCCGAAAGGAATTCCACTCACAACTTCAATTGCAGCACTAAACAGAGACACTTCAATCCAAGCATTCAGAAATATGTTTGGTAGTGACCAAGTCTAATAGAAATGCGAAAGCACTCCTTCATGTAAATTTAGGGGTGCTTTTTTTAAAGTCGCGAAAAAACATTCTTTTCCCATCGGAAGAAGGCACCACTTTACCATGACATGAATAATCTTATGTAAGGGAGCTATTGGAATGAAACATATTACGTATATCGATGATATTGAGACATGGGAGAATACATTTGATTTTTTCCAACCGATTCAAGTACGCTTTTCCGAAACAGATATGTTTGGACATCTAAATAACACCATACCCTTTACTTACTTTGAGGAAGCAAGAATTCAATTTTTCAACCACCTAGGGTTTATGCAAAAATGGACTGACAAATCAAGTGAAGCAATCCCAGTGGTTGCAAACCAGCAATGTGATTATTTGAAACAAGTCTTTTTTGGAGAACAACTAAGACTGTTTGTTAAAATAAATCAGCTTGGTAATTCCTCAATGGATATTCATTATATGGCAAAGGACAAAGAGGGATCCATTTGTTTTGTCGGCAGGGGTACATTAGTTCAAATGTCTAAGCGAACAGGAAAAGGGGAACCATGGACTGATGAGATGAAGCTTATGTTAAAAAGCACCTAACCTATATTGTATGAGCTAAGTAGAACGAAAATACCAATAGACTAAAAAATGGACGCGAAAAAGTCTACATATCAACCTTTTAACAGTCACAGCAACACTCTCCTTCTCATACTATATTGTGACTAAATATACACCCATCCAGTAGTTCAGCTCGAACCTTAGCAAGGAGGGTTACAATACTTGAAGGAGAAAGAGTTTCAACCAAAACCGCTACTAACAAAAAGAGAGAGAGAAGTTTTTGAATTACTAGTTCAAGATAAAACAACGAAAGATATCGCAAATGAATTATTCATTAGCGAAAAAACAGTTCGTAACCACATTTCGAATGCGATGCAGAAGCTGGGAGTAAAGGGGCGTTCTCAAGCAGTTGTAGAGCTCCTTCGTATGGGAGAACTTGAACTTTAAGTATTACCGGCTACACTTTACTCAAGTAAGGTAGCCGGTTACTTATTTAAAGGGCGTTCAAAAAGTCCGGTAAAAATGACACATCACAAGAGGAACTTCGACTAAGTGCCGACACGTCCTGTGTCGAATGTCGAAGTCACCACATCCTGTGGAAGCCGGTTGGTTTGTTTTTCCGTTCCTTGGAAAAGCAAACCACTTTTCCGGCGTGCAAGATCGTCTGCTCACGTATTAACTACATACGCTCCGCTACTCAAAACTGCACCGCCTTGAACTTCTTGGTCCTTTTCATCCTCCTTTTTGAACCCTTATACAACTACTTATCGTACTCTCTTTTTTTCTATTCGTCAATTTAACTGATATCGGTTGTTATTTTGTCACATTTTCGCTATACTTTTAGTGTCTTTGAAAAGGATTACAGTTACGGATAAATCATGTCATGGATTGTATAAAAAAGTTTCAACTAAAGAGAGGAACAAAAGGGGATAATCAGCATGAAAAATCTTGTTATACTTGGTGGTGGGTATGGTGGAATGCGAATCTTACATCGCTTGCTGCCAAATCAATTACCCGTCGATATTCAAATCACCTTAATTGATCGAGCACCTTACCATAGTTTAAAAACAGAATTTTACGCACTTGCAGCAGGAACTATTTCGGATTCACATGTTCGTGTAACATTTCCGGAGCACCCTCGTTTGCACGTGAAATTTGGGGAAGTTACGGGCATTGATATGAATGAAAAGCTCGTTCATATTAAAGATGAAGCATCAATTAGCTATGATGATTTGGTGATTGGCTTAGGCTGTGAGGATAAGTATCACAATGTACCAGGTGCAAAGGAATTCACCTACAGCATCCAGACAATTGACAATGCGAGGGAAACCTACCAAAGACTCAATAATCTCCCGGCAGAAGCGACTGTTTCAATCGTTGGAGCAGGTCTAAGTGGGGTTGAATTAGCAAGTGAACTTCATGAAAGCAGACCGGACTTGCGAATTAAGATTTTTGATAGAGGAAATCATATTCTTTCCGCTTTCCCGGAAAAATTGAGCGTATACGTTGAAAATTGGTTTGATAAAAACGATATCGAAATTATTAATCACTCAAATATTACAAGAGTAGAAGAAGGCGTCCTGTTTAATAACGAAAATCCTGTTCAAAGTGATGTTGTTGTTTGGACCGCTGGAATTCAACCTAATAAAATTGTTCGCGACTTAGATGTTGAAAAAGACGGCAGTGGTCGTGTTGTTTTAACTACACAACACAATTTGCCAAATGATGAGCATGTCTATGTCGTTGGAGACTGTGCAAGTTTACCACATGCACCAAGTGCTCAGCTTGCAGAAGGTCAGGCAGAACAAATTGTTCAGGTTCTTCAAAAACGCTGGAAGGGTGAAGCCCCGCCAACTGAATTTCCAAAAATCAAGCTAAAAGGTGTACTTGGTTCATTAGGTAAAAAAGAGGGATTCGGTTTAGTTGCAGAACGTCCACTTACTGGACGTGTTCCACGCATGATAAAATCCGGAATATTATGGGTGTATAAGTATCATAATGGGTGATTATGTATGATCACGGTTACGAATGAATGTGGTCGTGATTTTTTTGTGGTATTAAATAAGCACGGAGATCCTTGTATATTTTATAGGCGCTCCGTGCTATTTCATTTTTTTGATTTTAATATTTTTCAAGGTGTGCATTAATCTTTAAAAATTATACATTTCATCTTTTTTTCGACGGATATCAGCATGTGCCTCCACGTAAGTTACAGTATCCTCGACAAGGCGATCCAATCGAAATAGAACATCATCATTAATAATTTCCTTACGTAAAAAGTCTTTTTCTTCGATAAATACATACGTTGGAACGATGTGAGCCTTCATATACGCCAGAATTGGTTTTAATTGTTGCTCAACCATTAGATAGTGCTTCGAAGTACCAGCAGTCACGACTGCACTTACTACCTTATCACGGAATGCATTCACTGGGAGTAAGTCAAAAATATTTTTTAGTGTTGCCGGAATTGAGGCTTGGAATGTTGGTGTCCCAATGATAATTGCATCGGCATTCATAATCGTCTCTGTTACATATTTTGTATCCCCATCATATTCAAAATAATTACGCCCATCGCTAAATTGTAATGTAAAGGCAGCTAAATCGAGTAAAGTAACCTCATGCTCTGGATATTTTTTTTCAAGGATTTCCACGGTTTTCAGCATTGCTGTTTTTGTTTTTGAGCCGACGATTGAACCGGCTAGGGCTACTATTTTCATAACTTATTCTCCCCTTTATTGTTTTGCTGTATATTTTTTAATTGCAGGAATAATGTCGTTCCCAATAATTTCAATATTTTTCATGATTTTTTCGTAAGGTACGCCTCCAAAGTCGATTTGCGCCATAAAGCGTTGCATACCGTAAAGCTCATATTGGTAAAGTAATTTCTCGATAATTTGCTGTGTACTACCTACCATTAGTGCATCACGTGTATCTGGCGCTTGGGCAAATTGTTGCTTTGGATAGCCACTACCACGAATCGCTAGGAATCCTCCATTAATATGTGGGTACATACCTTGTAATGCTTCTTGTGTAGTGTCTGCTACATAAAATAAGCTTGTAGTCGCAATTGGTAAAGTATTTGGATCATAACCACTTCGTTCCGCTGCCTCCCGATATGCATCAACTGAAGGCTTAAAGTTGATTGCTGGTCCACCTAATGTAGTCAGCATCATTGGAATTCCCATGTAACCCGCTTTAATGGCACTTGCAGGCGGACCGCCTACAGCACGCCAAATTGGAAGAGAACCATTTTTCGGCTGTGGCAGAATTTCTGCATTTTGAAGTGGAGGACGAAATTCTCCTTGCCATGTAATATACTGTTCTTCATTTATTTTTTTCAGAAGTTCTAATTTCTCTTCGAAAATTTCCTCATAATCCTGTAATTCAACGCCAAGTAGGTGATAGGCACCCACACGAGACCCGCGGCCAGCAACGATTTCTGCGCGACCATCTGATATTAAATCAATTGTGGCGAAATCCTCGTACACACGCACAGGGTCAGAAACACTTAGTACGGTTGCTGAGCTTGCAATTTTGATCTTCTTTGTTGCTTGGGCAATGGCTCCTAAAACAACGGTATGTGCTTGTGTTGTAAAATACGTTTGGTGACTTTCGCCAACACCAAATACATCAATACCTGCCTGTTCAGCTAATTGACTAGCTTCTATAAGTTCATTAATCCGCTGCTGAGCAGAAATTCGCTCACCTGTAAGTGGATTTGGAATATGATCTCCTAACGAATACAGCCCAAATTCCATACCTTTTGATGAATCCATCCGATATTTCTCCATCATTCATTCTCCTCAATTGGTTTTAGATTTCCTTCGATTTCCGCACGGCGGTCTTCTAAAAATGGCGGAAGATCTAATGTTTCACCTAATGTTTCAACGTCACCATCAATTGTGAAACCTGGTCCGTCTGTTGCAATTTCAAAAAGAATTCCATTAGATTCGCGAAAGTATAAGCTTTTAAAATAGAAACGGTCCACAATGCCAGATGAATGAAAGCCACGTGCCCGTACCTGCTCATCCCAGTAGGCAAGCTCTACATCATCTTTAACACGAATCGCTAAATGATGAATACTACCACGTCCAGGTCTTTCAGTTGGACCATCTAAATATTTCACAACGATTTCTCCAAATACCTCGCCTTGTACGGATTGGAAAATTCCTTCATCTTTTGTGCGTGAAATCTCCGTATAGCCAAACATCTCTGTTAGTGTTTTTGCTAATTTATCAAGTCTACGGACTGTGATTTCCACTGAGCTCATCCCTTGAATTTGATGTTCTACGGGCACAATTGACTTTTCCCAAGTTTCCCAGTGCTCAACTTTCTCGCCATTTGATACGAGTAAAACCATTCGTAGTCCCTCTTCATCTTCAAAATGTAAGGCTGGCTTGTTGGCGTATGTTGTAATTTCACTGTGTTGTACACCATATTCTTCAAAACGTGCCTTCCAATACGTTAAGCTACTTTTAGTTGGTACAAGTAAACCAATTTGGGTGATAGCATTTGTGCCCCGATGCGTCCTGCCGACTGGAGGGATTTCAAAAAATGAAAGTTCTGTACCGGGACTTCCTGTTTTATCCCCGTAAAATAAGTGATACATGGATGGATCATCTTGGTTTACTGTCATTTTTACACGACGTAAGCCTAGCACCTCACGATAAAAACGGTTATTTTGATTTGCATCCTTTGTAATCATTGAGATATGGTGATGTCCTGAAATTGTATACATAGTTAATCTCTCCTTTTGTCATTTTACTAGTCAAGTGATAGATCAAAAAAATTACTTGTTCGGTATTCTCTTATTTTCGCTATTTTTTTGTACACGTGACATCAGCGTATACAATATTTTTTGTTCTTCTTTTGTTAAACATTCATCAAAAAACGAGGTTTGGAACGCAAGCTGGGCATCGAATGCATGTTCAAGCTTTTCTCGCCCCATTTTTGTTAACGAAATCTTTTTTATTTTCCAGTCTTGCTTTCGTTCGACGAGTCCTTCTTTCTCAAGTCGAGTGAGCATACGCGATATACCGCCTTGTGTCACCGTAACTTTCTCAGCTAGTTCAGACTGGGTTAATGGTTCATATGTCGCTATTTGCATTAGCACATCAAATTGTGCAGTTGTTAAATCAAATTGTTTTAAAAATTCATTAGATAATAAATTACTTTGATGTGTAAACCTTGTAAGGCGTAACCATATTAAAGAACCTCTAGTATTATCGTGCATCCTATTAATCACTCCCTTTCGTTACTTTCACTTTACTACTCAATTGATAAAAACACAAGTAAAATATCTTGCCATCAAGATATTTAGCACAAAAAAAGTAAGGAAATCGATTTAGATCCCCTTACTCCTCTGATTTAGATGGATTTATATCCATACTTCTTCATTTCAGCATAAATTGTTTTTAGTTTGGGGCTACCCTCACCGACAATGGCGCCTTCCAACACGACGACAGGATAAAACATGTCTTCCTCAATGACACGTCGAGCAAATGTCTGTTTCTCTTCGTCCCCTGGTGGATCAAAAATATCAATATGTGTAATTTCAAAGGGTTGGTTTGGAAACTTTCTGCTCAATGCTGCATCAAGCCATTCATAAGTCTCCTTTGAAGATGGAAGATTTACACAACTAGGGCAAAGTACTTCTGCACCGTATACACAGATTTCAACTTTTTGCTTTTCCATACACTTTCACCCTTTCCCCAATCGTTTCTTTTTTCATTGTACAAGAAATCTGTTAAAATGGACATAGAAAGCTGTATAGAACACATCACAGATTTTCTCAATACGCATATGTAATTAAAAATTGGAAAAAAGCATTACTTGCTTTTAATAGATTTTTTCCAGTAAACAGATTATAATAATTATAAAGGTATGATGAAAGGAGTCAATCATTATGGATATTAGAGAACAAGTACAAGAAGTATTAGATAAACTTCGTCCGTTTTTACTTCGTGATGGCGGAGACTGTGATTTAGTTGATGTAGAAGATGGTGTTGTTAAGCTTCGTTTATTAGGTGCTTGTGGTACCTGCCCAAGCTCCACAATCACACTAAAAGCTGGAATCGAACGTGCATTATTAGAGGAAGTTCCAGGTGTAGTAGAAGTTGAACAAGTATTTTAATATATAAAAAATGAGTGCCTCAAGTTTTGAGGCATTTTTTTATGAATTTAAACGGTTAATGGGAGTATTTTTTTGATAGTGGGAGTATTTCAGATTTAGTGAGAGTATTTTTTTGATAGTGGGAGTATTTCAGATTTAGTGAGAGTATTTTTTCGATAGTGACAGTATTTCAGATTTAGTGACAGTATTTTCAAATTAGCGACAGTATTTTTCCGTTAGTGACAGTATTTGCAAAAATTGCGAGTAGTTGAACTCAAAAAGCGAAACCCTGACAAAAAGGTTTCGCTTCTACTATTCATGCAACGATAATGATGTTAGCTTACTGCCGTTTTTCTCAATCGATACTTCCTCTACCTGAAATTCTTCGAATACAAGGGATAGATCCGCTTTTAGTTGACTACCTCGTCCACTTTCGGTAAAGCAAATTACTGTTGGGCCAGCTCCACTAATGGCTACCCCAAATGCCCCTGCTCTCTTAGCAACTCGATGAATGCTGTTGAACTCAGGAATGAGCTTTGCACGATATTGCTGATGGAATAAATCCAGCTCCATCATTTTCCCCATTAACTCAAGGTTCTTAGTTAAAAGAGCTGCGATCATCACATTGCTTATGGAGCTCGCTTTTACAGCTTCTTGATAGGATAATTCGTTTGGCAGAACATTACGAGCATCCTTAGTTTTTAATTCGTAAGGTGGGATAACAACCACCATATCAAAATCTAAATCATTCACATGAATAAGATCTGTGTCCTCGCTTCCACGATGACTGCCAATAACTAAGCCCCCATACAAAGATGCCCCTACATTATCAGGATGTCCCTCAATATCGCAAGCTAATTCGAGCTTTTGTTGATTTGTTAATTGAAGATTACAAAGTTCATTGACAAGCTCAATTGCCGCGATAATGGCTGCTGCACTGCTCCCAAGGCCTCTTGCTAAGGGTATATCGCTTTGAACATAAACCTTGCAGGGAGGTAGCTCACATGAGAAAACATGGGCCACCTTTTCTGCCATTTGATAGATAAAATTTTCTTTATCTGTTGGCGTATCAGCAATTTCTTCTGATTGTGGAACAAACTCCCACTGTTTGCTTGGTTCGACCTGAAGGGTTAAATAGCGATTGACCGCCAATCCCAATGAATCAAATCCAGGTCCAAGGTTTGCTGAGCTTGCTGGTACTTTTATTTGAAGAGCTTGATCAAACTTCATGTAAAACGGCTCCCCTAATATGTTCGTAAACAGCCTTTTCATCGTTAGGTAATACAACAGGCTTTAGTGAAGTTGCTTCAATTGCGATATTTGGATCTTTTAATCCGTTTCCTGTTAGAACAGCAACTACTCGGCTACCTTTTTTAATTTCACCACTGCGTACTTGCTTGATGACACCAGCGATAGATGCACAAGAACCTGGTTCTGCAAATACACCTTCTTTACGTGCCAGTAATTGATAGGCTTCAAGGATTTCGGCATCTGATACTTCATCAATTTTACCATTTGACTCACTTGCAGCTGCAACGGCTTTATCCCAGCTTGCAGGGTTTCCGATTCGAATCGCAGTTGCAACTGTCTCCGGATCTTCAATGACTTTATTTTTCACAATGGCTGCTGCGCCTTCTGCTTCAAATCCACGCATCTCAGGAAGACCAGTGTTATGACGCTCATGATACTCTTTAAACCCTTTCCAATATGCTGTAATATTCCCAGCATTTCCGACTGGAATCGCCAATACATCAGGAGCACCGTCTAACTGGACACAAACTTCAAATGCAGCTGTTTTTTGACCTTCAATTCGATATGGATTTACTGAGTTTACGAGAGTAATAGGTGCAGTTTCACTAATATTACGAACCATCTGCAACGCATGGTCGAAGTTTCCTTCAATGGAAATGATTTCGGCACCATACATAACTGCTTGCGCTAATTTACCCATCGCAATTTTACCTTCAGGAATTACAACGATACAGCGAAGACCAGCACGTGCTGCATAGGCAGCAGCTGCTGCTGAAGTATTTCCAGTAGATGCACAAATAATTGTGTCACTGCCTTCTTCAATCGCTTTTGCAACTGCCATGACCATCCCTCGGTCCTTAAAGGAACCGGTTGGGTTCGCCCCTTCTACTTTTACATATAATTCAACACCAAGATCCTCTGAAAGAGTATGCAACGGGATTAATGGTGTATTTCCTTCATTCAATGAAAGCATGGGAGTATTTGTATTTACCGGTAAATATTCTCGAAATTGTTGTAATAGACCTTGCCATCTCATGCTTGGTTTCCTCCTTCAACTCGGTATGAGCTTTTAACATCTTGGATAATTTGTAAATCTCTAAGCTGTATCAAAATTTCCTCGTAATCTCGTAATGATGCTTGATGAGTAACAAGAACAATTTCAGCTAAATCTTTATTTTTTAACGGCAATTGAAGAATCTTCTCAAAGCTAACACCGCGTTCAGAGAACAGAGATGTAATTTTTGCAAATGCGCCAACTTGGTCCTTTACATGAATACGAAGAAAGTATTTTGAGAAAATCTCAGAGTCGTCTTTTAGTTTTTTCTCATATTGTGGTGATACAGCGCTAAGGCCATTCACTCCAAGTCGCATATTTTTCATAACTGCCACTAAATCTGAGACAATTGAAGTTGCAGTTGGTAGACTACCTGCTCCTGGGCCATAGAACATTGTTTCTCCTACAGCTTCTCCATACACATATACCGCATTAAATTCGTCATTTACTGCTGCAAGTGGATGTGATTCTGGAAGAAGTGTTGGTTGAACACTTACCTCAACTCTCTCTCCCTTGCGATGTGCATTACCAATTAACTTCAGAACATAACCTAATCGTTTACTATATTCGATATCCTCACTTGTTACAGAAGAAATACCTTGAACGCGAACATCTTTAAGGTCGATATTCATTGAGTATCCTAATGAAGCTAGGATTGCCATCTTTCTTGCGGCATCAAGACCTTCTACGTCTGCTGTTGGATCTGCTTCAGCATAACCAAGCTCCTGGGCTTCTTTCAGTACCTCTTCATAAGCACTGCCAAACTTACTCATTTTTGTTAAAATAAAGTTCGTTGTTCCGTTCACAATTCCCATCATTTTAATAATACGGTCTGATGCAAAGCCGTCCACTAAACCGCGAAGGATTGGAATTCCACCAGCAACACTTGCTTCATAAAACAAGTCGCAGCCATTTTCACTTGCAACATTTAATAGTTCCGGACCATGTAAAGCCATTAAGTCTTTATTAGCCGTTACGACATGTTTTTTATTACGTAGAGATTGAAGAACTAGCTCTTTTGTGTCATCCACCCCACCCATTACCTCAATGACAACATCGATTTCTGGGTCCTCAATTACTTCATTCACATTTGTAGTCAACAAAGAAGGTTTAAGTTCTACAGGTCGTTGTTTATGTACATCTTGAACTAATACTTTCTTTACTTCTATTGGGCAACCAACTTGGTGCATTAATTTATCTTGATGATTTTTTAAAATCGTAACAACACCACTACCAACCGTACCTAATCCTAATAATCCAACTGAAATACTTTTCATTTTTTAGCCGCCTCTCTGTATTCCCTAGAAATACAACTGTCCTTCTATAAAAGACATTATAGTATTGATAAATTGTTTTTACAAGTACTTTTTTTCTTTCTTTTCAACTGAAAACGCTTAACACACTGATATAAAAGCGAATTTTTTTATAAAAAAGATTCTTCAAAAAATTCCTTCGATAAAAAAAGAACACCTTCACTGCGAAGGTGCCCTGGAAAATTTTAATTAACTGACAGTCCCCACTCTTTATTGATTAGTGTCTTTGGTTGTTTGTTATTCAAAACTAGTTCAATGTTCTTGCTGCATAGCTCCATCATGGCTGTTCGTGTTTCTGTGCTTGAGGATCCAATATGAGGCAATGCAACGACATTTGGCAAAGTTAATAATGGATGATCCGCATCCACAGGCTCCTTTGCAAAAACGTCTAAACCAGCCGCTGCAATTTCTCCAGAAATTAAAGCTTCATATAATGCATCTTCATCAACCACTGGTACTCTTGATGCATTAATGAAAACGGCAGATTTTTTCATTTTCTTTAAGTTTTCCTGATTAAATAAACCTCTTGTTTCCTCTGTGAGTGGCGTTAAACACACGATAAAATCAGAAGTCTCGATTAACTCCTCAAAAGCTACGTATGAAGCACCAGTACGTTCCTCAGCATCCAACTTCCGGGAACGATTATGATAAAGAATATCCATTTCAAAGCCAGTTGCACGCTTTGCGACCGCTTCTCCAATTTTGCCCATTCCAACGATCCCAATAGTTTTATGATGAACATCATGACCTGCAAGTAATAATGGACTCCAGCTTTTCCACTCACCATTTCTTACAAATTCAGCCGCTTCAACAACCCTTCTTGCAGTTGCTAGCAACAATGCAAAGGTTAAATCAGCTGTTGTGTCTGTTAAGACATCTGGTGTGTTACAAACAGCGATTCCCTTTTGATTGGCATATTCCACGTCAATATTGTCAAAACCAACAGCAAGGTTCGCGATCACTTTTAACTTTGGTGCCTCATCAAGAAGTTCTTTGTCAATTTTTTCAGAAAGCATGGTTAAAAGAGCATCTGCCTTTTTAGCCTCTTCAAGAAGTACCTCTCTTGGAACAGCCCTCTCTTCCTCATTCCAAATATGTACTTCTGCTATTTCCTTTAGTGGCTGAATGACTTCTTCAGACAGTTTTCTTGTAATAAAAACATATGGCTTCGTCATTTTATACCTCTCATAAAGATTTGTTCGTATATGTTTCTATACTACCATACATTTTTATTTTTGAAGCCAGTCGATGTTCGGAATTGTTAGTCTTTTTTCATCTACTCCTACACTTGATAAAAAGGTGGATAAAAAGCGCTCATGTTCACTAGAATGGTTCAGCATCAATTCTAATCTTTGTAATTGTTTTTCCTTTTTTGTCTCCGATCCTGCCATATAGTACCCTTCAATACATTCGAAAAAATGAAGCGGAAACAATAGCCTCGCATATAATAGTCTCCAGGAAAAGTTAGAAAGTGGACTGACGCGCTCATACTCTTTCAAAAAGTGGATGATTTGTCCATTCTGCCTTCTTTCTCCACTTGCATATTGATCACGGACAAACTCGGCCAAGTCCCTTGTGTAATGGTCAAACACCCATTCTGTGGGGAGCTTCGTAAATGACTCTTTATCCCATGAAATTTCTGTGAAACGGTGATGGCAAATCGTAGCTGAATCCATTGCCGTAGGTGTCTCATCCATTTCCGTATCAACCAGGTATTGAATCGCATTTTCAGTTAACCCAATATAATATGGGAAGGCTTCAACAAATAATGTTTCAAAACGGTTTTCAGGATGTTGCTTTACTTTTTCCTTCCAGAACATCTCCATTTGATCCAATCTTCTCTCCCATAGGAATTTCCATTGTCCAATTCGAATCACTTTCTTGACCTGATAAGGAAAGCTTCTGCCTCGTTTGTGAAAACGCGCTAATTCATACCCTAACGTATTCGTGATTCGATGGCTATAAACAGGACATCTAATTAAAGCAACCTCTACATCATTAAGTGTTGTGCTTAATTTTCCATCGGTTGTAGGTAAAATGGAGCCGACTCGAATGTCTCCTTTTTGAATCATATAATCGCTAAGATGTTTTAATTCATACAGTTCTTCTTGTTCCAAATTCGGTATTGGCACAATACAATATACTATATTTCGATAGATGATTGCCTCATAGCCAAATGCTTTTACTGACCGGTCCACCTTTAATTTATATTGTTCAAAAAGTATATCTTTCATAAATCATCACCTCTCACACATACTATGTAAAACGTAATTGTCTATTTAAAACATCTATATGAAACAAAACGGCATTACTTGTGGTAAACTAGAAAATATTAGTAAAATAATTTTGAATTTATAAGAAATAAGGTGAACAAGATGAGCGAAGTAAATAAAATGAACGAGATTGAACGAACAGCTAGAAAATGGTTGGAAGACAGAGGAGTCACCATTCAGGATATTGCCGAACTGGTTTACTATTTACAAAGCAAATATCATCCAGATTTAAAAATGGAGGATTGTGTGCATAATGTAGACCGCGTTCTGACGAAACGTGAAATTCAAAACGCTGTGTTAACAGGGATTCAATTGGATATTCTTGCTGAAAAAGGCTTACTTGAGGAGCCGCTACTTTCAACAATTAAGGTAGATGAGGGGCTTTACGGTGTAGATGAAATCTTAGCCTTTTCAATTGTAAACGTTTATGGGTCAATCGGGTTTACAAATTACGGCTATATTGATAAGAAAAAACCTGGTATCTTGGAAAGACTAAATGATAAATCAACTGGCGAATGTCACACATTTTTAGATGATATTGTGGGGGCAATCGCGGCAGCTGCATCTAGTCGATTAGCACATCGAGCGGCGAATACTAATTAAAAGGAAAAAAGACCAAATCACTTGCGATTTGGTCTTTTTTAATTGGATGAATTTGGTATACTAAATTTATAAACTATTTCGAGGGGTATGAGAGATGGACTTATTTTTTAAAGTTTTGAGCCTTTTTTTCATTGTTTTGGCATTATTTACCCTCGTTCCTTTTAAAAAAGAATTCACGAATCTAGATGGACAAGTGCTAAATAGAAGTTTTGTGAATCGTTGGACTAGGCGACTTAAAATGTTTATGATATTAACGTTTATTGGAGGTATTTGTGCAATAATTGGGTTTGTTATCTCCATATAAAAAAACGCTCAATTGAGCGTTTTTTATATTCTTTCCATCCATTCCTTCAAGCTGTTAATCGCATAAGTAGGTTGACGGTCATATCCTTTTAAAAGTTCAGCCGTTGTAACGCCTGTATGAACAAGAAGGGTGTCAATACCTGCGTTCATCCCTGCCTTAATGTCAGTATCATAATAATCACCGATCATGATTGTATCTTCCTTTGCAATCCCTAATTTCTTTTGGGCTTGCTCCATAATGACTTTTTCCGGCTTTCCGATAAAAATCGGTTGGACTGTAGTTGAAACTGTTACAACAGAAGTTAACGAGCCATTACCTGGTAAAAATCCTCTTTCAGTTGGAATTGAAATATCACCATTTGTTGAAATAAAAGTTGCCCCATTACGAACAGCTAGACAAGCTAGCGTAAATTTTTCATATGTAATGGAACGGTCGATTCCGACAACGACAAAGTCTGGATTTTCCTCTTGAATGGTAAAACCCTTATCCTGTAATGCCTTACGTATTCCTTCTTCACCAATCACATATACAGTGTCACCCTTTTTTAGGTCATACATATAATTTGCCGTTGCTTGGCTTGTTGTGAACACTTGATCTTCCGTACAAGCAATATCAAAGTCACGCAACTTTGCAGCAACCTGTGCTGGTGTTCTTGATGAATTATTTGTTACAAATAAATAGGGGATTTGTTTTTCATTAAGGGCATTTACGAAATCACATGCTTCATTAATGCGCTCAGTTCCAAGGTACATCGTACCATCTAAATCAATTAAGTATCCTTTATATGTTTTCACTACTTTTATCACCTTTTAGAAGATGTTTAAAAAGTGGGGTGAATATGACGCATCGATAGCGGAACTTCGACTAAGCCTAACACGTCCTGTGTTAAACGTCGAAGTCACCACATCCTGTGGAAGCTCGTTGGCTTGNNGTATTAACTGCATACGCTTCGGTACGCAGGAGCTGCGCCGCCTTGAACTCGACGCACACGACGAGCTAGTGTCGACAAGACATAAGAATGTGGCGCTTTTGTCGACGCGGTCCTCTTCATCCTTCTTTTTGAACACGTATTTTATTAGTTTTTAAATGCGGAAACAGGTCCTAATTCATTTACAAGATAGGATCTAACATCTTTCGGAAAGCTTTTTAGACTTTCTTTATTTTTTTGGAAACTTGAAAATAATTCTTCATGATTGATTTCAAGATAATCTTGAACGATTACTTTACGGTAACGAATAATTTCTTTAAGATTATTTGCAGCTTGTGTAGTAACGACCTTTTCATCCTCAAGGATATCGATTATATCTTCATAGCTTCCCGGGTCACGCATAATGAAGCCATCAATCATTGAATTCCCTACATCTAGAATCGCTTCAATTAAAAGATGGGAAATACGCTCTAATGCTTTCTTTCCGAGCGTGCTTGTCCAATCTGTTTCAGCTTCTAATAAACCTACATTTTCTTCGTAAAAAAGAAGGGTCTTCTCAATCTTTTCTCGGTCAACAAAATACACAGTATCACCTTCTATTTATTATCCTTTTTAATATCAACTATTATTTTACCATAAAGCTCATTATCATTCATGGTATGTCAAAAAATCAAATGCGCCTTAGCGTATTTGCGCCCAGATTTTAGGCCCACAGGAAGTGGCGTTTTTAGTCTTTGATCTTACTGCTCGATAAATTACCTTTGAAAATCGCATGTTCCGCCGGAGACTTTAAGTTTATTCAGCAGGGAGTCGCTGCTGGATAAACTTATATAATTCGTTTTCTATTTGATGTGCCTTTGTTATGATAATATAAATGACTTTTTTAAAAGGAGAATCCATTATGTCTGAACGTTTTTTCTTATATGATGATACGATTGATACACAAACACGATTTGTAAGCTTTATGGGGGAAAATCAGCGTTATGATTTAGCAATCGTTAAATCTGACCGCTATTACGGAAAGCAAGTTGTCTTAAATATTTTGAGTAACCGCTTTGCGATTATCGGCAGAGACGATCTAGATGAGCCTGGATATATTGAACATGCCTACCAATTATCAGAGGAAGAAGCGGAGGAGCTACGCTCTTTTCTGTATGAAATTGTCTAACATATTTCTGTAATGCTGCGAAAACACTATAGGAAAGAAGTGAGGTGTTTAACAGTTGGCAGAAAAAAATAAAGACAAAGAAGAAATAACGTATACCGATTTTTCAACTGTGGAGACAATGAGGAATTTTTTAACCTTTGAGGAATTCCCAGAAGGTCCTACTGGTGCACCACGGGGTGAAAAAGCGCCTGTCGAGAATAAGAGCACCCCATGGGAGGAAGGACAACGATATTATACACCTTTTAATTATGAATTTAAGTCCCTCCACCAAGATCTGCCAAGGCAATTCCCTGGGGCCCACCAAACACATGATGACAAGGATGAAAATGCAGAACCTCCATATGATTGAAAAGAAAAGCGCAAGGCGCCAGCCTATCGGTGACAAGCAAAAGACGAGCGCTGACAGAAGGTGTTCTTTTCCTCCGAAGCGATTGGCTTAAGACCTCGAGCCGATGGCGCCTGGAGCCAGACACATGAAAAAAGTACAGGTGACTTAAGCCTGTACTTTATTTTTTACCTTTTTAAGAACAAAATAGGCACAACCAAAATTACAATATTCGTATAAATACTCGGAAAGGGTACTGATTTTTGTATCAAAGGATGCTTTTTGGTTTGCATCATCAAAGAATCCCTTTAAACGAAGTTGTTCATATCCCCAGTCACCGACTATATAATCATATTTCGCAAGGATGTCGCTATATCTTCCGCGAAAGGCCTCTTCATTAAATCCTTCTTTTAGCTCATCGACAAGCTCATATGTAGTGTTATTGATACTAATCACTTATTTCACACCCCTTAGAGGATGTTCAAAAAGTGCGGTGAATAAGACCATGAATAGAGGAACTGACGCGGTCTCTTCATCCTCCTTTTTGAACAGCACTATCTATTTCCATTATAGCCAATCAACCCATCAATTACTATGCGAATTTTTTGTTGAAATGGTCAACCTACAACTGAGGGGGTGTCGAGATTGAAAAAATACACAATCATCTCGGGATTAATTGCCTTTTCCGCTTTAACAGGTTGTGGTGCATCTGATGACAAAGCAGGGGTTTACCATGAAAGCGGAAATACAATAAATCGAATTGACTATAATGAACTCTACAATAAGAATGGTGTTAAAAACAATGGCAAGGAAATGACGAACTTTGGCTATGTTCGTCACCAAAAAAATCCCGTCCCAGGTGGTGCCAATGTTTATTCTAATTTGCCAGCGATGGATCGTGAAAAAGTAGCGGATTTGATTAGTAAAATCTGTACAACCATCCCAAATGTGAATGATGTAGGAACACTTGTTACGGATGAAGAAGTCCTTGTTGCGTATGATACCAACTCTAAGGACCGCAACTTGACTGCAGACCAAGTGAAGCGTGCTGCTCTTTCTGTCGTCCCTAGGTTTTATCATGCATACGTTTCAGACGATCCAGACATGATGAAGCAAATCGAGCGGTTCGGTACACTTGATTCAGACAGCCGTAATGTGGATCAAATCATTACATCAACCATCCAACAAATGATTAAATCACCTCAAGGCTATAAAGTAAGTGATGGGGAAAATGAAAATGGGGAGATGGAAGGTGGATTAAACCCTGAATATGAGCGAAAGGCAAGGGAAAATCAGAACTTCCTTAAAAACCCAAGTTCCGATAATAAGGGCGCAAATGTACATGATACTGGAACACGTGGAACACTGAATAGAGATTTGGACCAAAATACGGGAACCCCAGGAACACTTACTGATCTGAACCCAAATGCTGGAAACGGCCGTACACTTAATAACAACCAAAACCAAAATACAAATAATCCACTCCAAAAAGGGAATGGTGGTTAATATATAAAAAAAGGGGGAGATTCCCCCTTTTTTTATGCTTCTTTTAGTTGTTGATTTGCTTTTGCTGCATTTACTTGCTCGTCTGCATGGTAAGAAGAACGTACAAGTGGACCGGATTCACAATGGCTGAAGCCTTTGCTTAATGCAATCTCTTTTAATTCTGCAAACTCATCTGGATGATAGTATTTTTGAACTTTTAAGTGCTTCTTCGATGGTTGTAGGTATTGACCAATTGTCATAATATCAACGTTATTTGCGCGAAGGTCATCCATTGTCTCGATAATCTCTTCCTTGGTTTCACCAAGCCCAATCATAATACTTGATTTGGTTGGAATATCTGGATTCATTTCTTTTGCGCGACGCAGGAATTCAAGTGAACGCTCATATTTGGCTCTCGCACGAACACGGTCAGATAAACGACGAACCGTTTCGATATTATGGTTTAGAATATCTGGTTTTGCGTCCATTAGTGTTTTTAAGTTATCGTACGCCCCACCCATATCAGATGGTAATACTTCAACTGAAGTAAACGGACTCTTTCTACGAATCGCACGAACGGTTTCCGCAAAGACTGCTGCTCCCCCGTCCTTCAAGTCATCGCGGGCAACCATTGTAATAACGACATGCTTTAATCCCATCGTTGCGACAGAATCAGCTACACGCTCTGGTTCTGCCCAATCCAATTCATTTGGAAGTCCCGTTTTAACTGCACAAAAACGGCAAGCACGTGTACAAGTATCTCCAAGAATCATAAATGTAGCTGTCTTACGAACAGCCCAACATTCATGAATATTTGGACATTTTGCTTCCTCACAAACGGTATGTAATTGTTTTTCTCTCATCATTTTCTTTAAGCCTGTGTAGCTTTCATTCGTATTTAGTTTTATTTTTAGCCATTCAGGCTTTCTAAGATATTCCTCTTTTTTAGACATACTTTATCACTCCATTGCAAAGGCTAACCCTATTATACTCCTAAAGTAATTTAGAATCCAAGCATTAGCATAATTGTGATTTTTATGGTTTCCAACAATTAGTTATTATGAAAATAAAATGATTTAACAAACTAACATGGAAGAATGCTTTTTAGATCACCTATTTTTCGTCCTTATAGTGACATACATGTCTTTAGTATTAAAATATCCTTGTACTTTTTTGAAAGGAGATATTTGTACGTGAACAGAAAACTAAGATTAGTCGTAGTTATTTGTTTAATTTTTTCCGGATTTCCATTGACAGCGAGTGCAAAAGAAGAAGCTCAGCAAAATACTTTTGCGGAACGAATGAATCTATACACTAAAATGGAAACAGTAACCCAAATTCCTTGGTATTACTATGCGGCGATTGATCAATATGAAAGAAGTATTCGTCGTGCCCGTAAGGATATACCGAAGGAAACTGGTTTGATTGGAATCTATATGAAGCCCGAGGTTTGGGTCGGTGCTTTGAACCCAAATCTAAATGACACAAACCCTTACAGTATTCAGCTTTTTGGGGGAATTGGTCTTGATGGCAACGGAGATGGTATAGCTGACCAGACAAATGACGAAGATATCCTATTTACGATGTCTGAGCAAATTTTAGCATATGGGACAGACCCTGATAATTTAAAAATTGGCTTGTGGAATTATTACAAGCGCGATAAATCAGTTTCCCTTATCACGGGAATCGCTAAAATCTATTCAACATATGGAAGCCTCGATTTAGATAAACATGCTTTTCCGGTCCCACTTGGTTATAATCACACCTACAAAAACACGTGGGGAGATGCTCGAGGTTGGGGTGGTCGGAGAATGCATGAAGGTACAGATATTTTTGCAAGCTATGGCACACCGGTTCGTGCAACCTCTTATGGAGTGATTGAAATGAAGGGGTGGAACCGTTTTGGTGGGTGGCGTATTGGAATCCGCGATGTCAATAATACGTATCACTACTTTGCACACCTAAACGGATTTGCAAAGGATATTGCAATCGGTCAAGTTGTCGAGCCTGGCAAAATCATTGGCTCAGTTGGTAGTTCCGGGTATGGACCACCAGGAACAGCCGGGAAGTTTCCACCACATCTACATTATGGAATGTACAAGGATAATGGATTTACAGAATGGTCCTTTGATCCATACCCACATCTTCGTGCTTGGGAGAGATTCGAAAGAAAATCAAGGAAGCGTTAGTAATTCAAAAGGCTGGGTAGATTATCTACCTCAGCCTTTTTCCGTTCTATTATATATCCTCTTTTTATATTTATATTGGATTAATGTCCGCCAAGGTAAGCTTTTTTAATTTCTTCACTTGCTTGGAGTTCAGTAGCTGTGCCCGAAACAGTTACACGACCAGTTTCAATCACGTATGCACGGTTGGCAATGGACAGAGCCATGTGTGCATTTTGTTCAACTAAGAGAATGGTCGTTCCTTCTCGGCTAATATCCTCGATAATTTGGAAAATCGTTTTTACCATTAAAGGAGCTAATCCCATGGAAGGTTCGTCTAGAAGCAACAGCTTTGGTCTCGCCATAATAGCTCGACCCATGGCAAGCATTTGCTGCTCTCCACCTGATAATGTACCAGATAGCTGTTTTCTGCGCTCAAGTAAACGTGGAAATGTTTCATAAACCTTTTGAATATCTTTTTGGATTTCTTTAGAATCTTTTCTTAAAAAAGCGCCTAGCTCCAAGTTTTCCTCAACTGTCATATTGGCAAACACTCGACGCCCTTCCGGCACATGAGAAATTCCCGCCTTTACAATCCCTTGAGCAGCCTTACCACCGATCGATTCACCTAAATATTGGATTGTTCCATTTTTGGGTTTAAGCAGACCTGATAATGTTTTCAAAAGTGTACTCTTTCCCGCCCCATTCGCACCGATTAATGTGACGATTTCACCTTCATTTACTTCCAATGAAACACCTTTGAGAGCTTGAATATTCCCGTAAAAAACATCTATTTGATCAACTTTAAGCATGGTCATTTTGTAACCTCCTCGCCTAAGTAAGCCTCGATGACTTTCGGATGATTACGAATCTCCTCCGGTGTTCCTTGCGCAATAAGCTGACCATGATCTAATACATAAATCCGCTCGCAAATACCCATAACTAAATTCATATCATGTTCAATCAATAAAATCGTTATATTTAATTCATTCCGGATATGAGCAATTAACTCCATCAATTGTTGTGTTTCTTGAGGATTCATTCCAGCAGCCGGTTCATCAAGCAATAATAACTTGGGACCCGCTGCTAAAGCTCGGGCAATTTCTAATCTCCTTTGCTGGCCATACGGAAGATTTTTTGCTATTTCATCTTTAAAGGTTTCTAATTTAAATATCTTCAAAAACTCGATCGATTTTTCTTCCATCTCTTTTTCCCCGGAGAAATGGGAGGGAAGTCTTAGGATCGAGCTAATGATAGAATGCTTTGCCAATGAATGGTAAGCAACCTTAACATTATCTAAAACAGATAGCTCATTAAAGAGACGTATATTTTGGAACGTTCGGCTAATACCAAGTCGTGTTACCTTATAAGGAGGCAAGCCGTTAAGACGCTTTCCTTCTAACAGAATGTCTCCTTCTGTTGGCACATAAACACCAGTTAGCAGATTAAAGCTTGTTGTTTTTCCGGCTCCATTTGGACCGATAAGCCCAACAAGTTCTCCTTCATTGATCTCCATATTAAAGCCAGAAACTGCTTTAAGCCCGCCAAACTGAATACCAGCATCACGAACCTGAAGTAATGGTGATTGACTCATCCTAGCTACCTCCTTTCGCGCTTTTCCACTTGAAATAATCTGTAATTTCACGCGTGCCCATTAATCCTTGAGGACGATATAGCATGACGATAACTAGTATAAGGCTGTATAAAATCATTCTTGTCTCTGGATAATCCTGCAAGAAAGTTGATACTAAAGTTAATAAGATTGCTGAAATAACGGCACCTGATAAGCTTCCAAGCCCACCTAAAACGACAAAAATAAGAATATCAAATGATTTTAGAAAACCAAAGTTTGTCGGCTGGATGATATAAAAATTATGTGCGTACAATCCTCCAGCAATACCCGCAAAAAAGGATCCCAGTGCAAACGCAATTACCTTATAGTACGTTGTATTTATTCCCATCGCGTCAGCAGCAATTTCATTTTCACGTACAGAAATACAAGCCCGCCCGTGTCTAGAATTGGTAAAGTTCACAATAACGATGATAGTAATAAATAAGCAGATAAACGTATAGGTCCAAGTTGTAAAATGGGAAACCTGCATTCCTGCTGCTCCGCCTACATAATCAATATTTAAGAACACAATCCGAATGATTTCCCCGAATCCTAAAGTGGCAATTGCCAGATAATCACCTTTTAGACGAAGACTTGGTATTCCAACGATGAGACCAGCTAAAGCGGCTACAATTCCACCAACTAATAATGCAACTGGAAATGGGAGGTGAAGCTTCATCGTAATGATGGCAGATATATAAGCCCCTACCGCTAAAAATCCAGCATGTCCAATCGAAAATTGTCCTGTAATCCCAATGACTAAATGAAGACTGACTGCCAAAATGATGTTAATGCCAATAAAGATGAGTGTATTAGAATAAAATAGATCCAAGATTCCAGCATTAATAAGAAATTGCACAGTACCATATATAACGATTGATAAAATTAAAAACAGCCAAAATCCTTTTGCCTTTTTCATCATTTTTTCACCTACACTTTCTCTCTAGCATTTTTACCAAAGATGCCTGACGGTCTAAATAATAGAATTAAAATGAGAATGATAAAGGCTGCTGCATCTCGCCATAGAGAAAAACCTAATGCACTTACAACTGTTTCAACTACACCGAGAACAAGCCCGCCAACCATTGCCCCAGGAATAATCCCAATTCCGCCTAAAACGGCAGCAACGAATGCTTTCAACCCCGGAATGATTCCCATTAATGGATCAATTTTTGTATAATATACACCGAAAATAACGCCCGCAGCCCCTGCCATTGCTGAACCAATCGCAAAAGTTGCTGATATGGTATTGTTCACATTAATCCCCATCAAACGTGCCGCATCCATATCATGAGAGACCGCACGCATTGCCTTACCAATTTTCGTTTTATGAACAATAAATTGCAAAATAATCATTAAAATGATTGAAACGCAAAGGATTAATAATGATTGGCTGCTAATTTGTGCACCGAAAAATTCAAATGATTTGTTTGGTAATACATTGGGATATGCTTCTGGCTGTGCGCCACGAACATAGATTACTCCGTATTCGATGAGTAGGGAGACACCGATTGCCGTAATTAAGGCCGCTATCCGCGTTGCATTCCGCAACCGCTTATAGGCGATTCTTTCAATAAGAACTCCAAATATGGCACAAACAGTCATGGCCAATAATAATGCCGGGAAAAATCCCAGTCCCCATCCCGTAATAGCGTAAAAACCAATAAATGCACCAATCATAAAAACATCACCATGAGCAAAGTTAATTAATTTTATAATTCCGTATACCATCGTATACCCAAGGGCGATTAGTGCATAAATACTGCCGAGTGAAATACCGTTTACTAATTGCTGTACCCATTCCATGAACTCTCACCCCTAATAAGAAAAGCGCAAGGCGCCCGCTTATCGGCGACAAGCATAAGACAAGCACTGACAGAAGGTGATTTTTACCTTCCGAAGTGATTGACTTATGACCTCGAGCCGATGGCGCCTGGAGCTAGACATTGAATTAAGAAAAGCGGCGTTGCGTTGTTGGTAATAATTTTTCTGCGTAATCCGACAATTATCGTAACTGTAAGAAAGAAAAATGGGAGGATCGATAATCCCCCCATCTCACTCTAGGTTAATCTAAGGATTAACTTTAGATTTGAATTGTTGCTTACCATCCACATATTCTAAAACGGATGCAGATTTAATTAGATGGTGATTTTCGTCAACTGTAATTGTTCCAGTAATTAAAGATAAATCTTTTGTTGCTGCAAGGGCATCCTTAATTTTCTCTGAATCAGACGTGCTGCCTGCACGCTTCATTGCATCAACAAGAAGGTAAACTGTATCATACCCAAGGGCATTGAAAGCATCAGGTGATTTCCCTTTATACTTATCTCCAAATGCTTTAACAAACTCTTGAATTGTTTTATCGGGATCACCAGAAGAATAGTGATTAATAATAAATGTATTATTTAATGCATCAGCACCTGCAAGTTCAACTAGCTTTGGAGAATCCCAACCGTCAGCTCCCATTAATGGAACATCAATTCCCATTTCCCTTGCTTGCTTTACAATTAGACCAACCTCTTCATAGTAACCAGGAATGAAGATAAACTCTGGATTTGCCGCTTTAATACGAGTCAATATCGAACGGAAATCTGTATCCTTCGCTACATATGATTCTTCAGCAACAATTTTACCTCCAGCAGCTTCGAAAGTTTCTTTGAATGAAGCAGCAAGACCTTTTGCATAATCACTCGCATTATCTGCGTAAATTGCAACATTTTTTACTTTAAGATCATTTAGAGCAAAGTTTGCCGCAACTGTTCCTTGGAACGGGTCAATAAAAGCAGTACGGAATACATACTCATTTACTGATCCATCTTCTTTTACCGTTACTGTTGGGCTTGTACCAGATGGTGAAATTAGAACTGTTTTACTACCATTCGCAATTTGCGCCTGTGCCACAGTGTTCCCGCTTGTAGCCGCTCCGATAATTGCCGTAACATTATCCTTGCTTGTTAATTTAATAGCAGCGTTTGTTGCTTCGGATCCATCAGATTTATTATCAACTTTCACGATTTCAATCTGTTTGCCATCAACACCGCCTTCTGCGTTGATTTCATCAACAGCAAGATCAATTCCATCCGCAATTCCAGATCCATAAGATGCAACTTGACCAGAAAGCTCTAGGTTAGCACCAATTTTAATTGTATCTCCGCCTTTAGTAGAACCTGAATCTCCTGAGCCAGCTTTATCAGTGCTTCCACAGCCAGCAAGGATTCCAGCCATTAGCGTTGTAGCCATTAAGACTGAAGTAATCTTTTTCTTATAAACCATTTCTTTTCCCCTCATCTCTTTTCTGATTGTTCAATTAATTTATTTTCTAGAAAGGTATTTCAAGCTAGATTAATAGATGAGTATAATCTAACCTCCTTACAAAAGTCAGGCTATTTTCCTAATTTATAGAGCTATTAGGAATTTTAATATTTCTGACTACTTAATATAAGCATAGTATATTATTTTCTAACTAGTCTGTCAAAACATTATTTTAGGAACAATCTAACTATTTCAAAATAATTTTACTAGAATGAAATTACATTTCACAATAAAGAGACAAGGTTCCTAATTTCCTCGTCTCATTCATACTATTTAATTGTTAATTTGTCGGGAATTCAATAGAAGGTGAAGATTCACCGCCATTGTTATAGAACTCTGGAACATCGTGCAAAATATTTTGATTGATAACAGGAATGATGGTCTCGATTTCAATCTCTCCTGTTGAAAATGGTAAAATAACCTGCATTGTCACAGTTGCCAACACATTGTATTGAAACCAGCCATTATTAATTCCCCACTCGTCAATTCTTCCTTGTGGCGTTGTTTCTCCAAAACCGACCATATGGAACCGTATCGGAATCTCCGGACCTAAGTTACCTAAGATAGCATTGTTTGTTGCTTCTCCTAAGGGTACATTAAAGACAAATCCTGTTTGCCCTGTCGCCTTATCTTTTTCAATTTCTAAATCAGGGTATTCAAGTTTATTAATGTCCCCTTCATTGACATACTTTAAGTATTTCTCAATATTTCCAAGTGTTTTAGTTGCCATCTTGTTAACGACTTGAGTGTTGTAACTAATTACCTTCCCCGTTTCATCTGTTTGAACAATGCTTAATTCTTCTTGAATCAATTCTTCCTCATTTATTTGTTTGTTAATTGCATTTTTGATAACAGTAGCGGCAACCTGCTTTGTTTCATTTTCAGCATAAGCCATAAGTGCAGGCTCAATTGCTTTATTAATAATAAATAATCCGATTATTGTCGAGAAGATAAAAAAGACTATTGTTAGTAAAAAGACGTAACGAAAAGGCAAGGGCCCTTTCCTTCTTGGTTGTAGGCGATGTCTGAATTTTGCCAAACGAAATCCCCCCTTACATGCTATATGTATGCAAGTAAGGGGGGATGTACGATAATTATTTTCTTTAGACAAGAATTAGGTGGTAATGTTTTTTATATGAATACCTTCTAGGTTTTAGATCATTTTTAATAAGGCGTCTTTGCCTTTCATTCCGATTGTTATGCCTCGGTTCTCGGCTTCGTATGTGATTGATTCAAGAGGGGCATCCAGTAATTGCTCGATAGTACGAACACCAACTGCTCGACCAGCAATAATGCCTCGTTCTTTAAGTTTTTCATTTAATAGAGCAACGTCGAGAGCTCCGCACATAATATAGCCATTTTCATTTGTAACTGCCATAAAGTTTGTCTTAGGTAGTTTAACGGTAATGGCTGTAAATTGATGATTATTAATCAATATTGGTGTCATTGAGACCATTCCTAGCACACTCCTTTCCTTACTAATTTATGTATAGGGAAAGTAAATTGTGTTAGAAATGGGTGCTTGTCATTTACCTATCTTTTGCGTACATCTTTTGGCTAGGAAGCTTAGTCTGTATTACCGATTGATCTTATTTTTTCGGCTAAAAGATCGCGCAAGAATTCTGGCATATAATATTTTTTATCCTTTGCATCCCGTATGGCTGGAAAAAGTAATCCGAACGTGAACATATCAATAGTTGCAATTGAATATGTTTTATCTGGATTAAGCTGTTCACCATTGATTTTTATATCAGTGATATGGTCTTCCCCATCTGATAGCTCTGTCGTTTCAAGCTCTACTCCGTCATAAACCATTTTTCCCATGACCTTTCCACGGAAGCCAAGACCTTTAATTCTGAGGTTTTCCATTTCCTCTGTGTTCGCCTGTAAAATGATTTCTTTTAGTTCATCGCCTTTTACCCAAACCTTACATGGATTGATTGGGTGTGGGCAAATTCGATGCAGGTCTTCTCTTGTTACTTTTCCAACTGGAAGCGAATCAAGCAACAGACCTGCATTGACCATTGATATCTCTCCATCACACCATTCCCGGAGCACTTCAGCCAAAAGCACAGAAAAAGAGGTCTTAGCAAACCAATCACTAATGAGTGGTTTATCTATTTCTGCAATTATATCGTTTCTTAAGATTTGTGTGCTTTCCAATAAGTATTGTGAAAGGATTTCATTCGTTTCTTTGCTCTCTGGAAGTGGTTTTGTTGGGATTACATTTGCAGTACTTTCGATAAGCTTTTTTTGTTCCGTATCAATTTTCAGCGTGACATGACCAATGTAATTCCCGTATTTTTGCGCACAGCATAGTAGTGTATTGTTAATACGTTTTCCGTTTTCCAAAAGGTGATGTGTATGCCCACCAAGGAGGACGTCAACTTCAGGGAAGTCTCTGGCGATTTGTTTGTCTTCATTAATCCCTAAATGTGACATTAACAGAATCATATCTGTTTTATTTTTTAGTTCATCAATTGTTTCCCTTAACACGACAAGTGCGTCTTTGATGTTCCAGCCAAGTAACTTATACAAACCAATATAATGAACGGTTAAACCTATTATTCCAATTTTAAAACCGCTTGGTAAAACATAAATATCATAGGGTTGAGCCCAGTTTGGCATATTGCCGTTTTCGTCAAAAAGATTTGCTAGCAAAACTTTAAATTCAGCTTCTTCATATAAGGAATCGAGATGTTCATATGACATTGTAATCCCNNTGTTTCCGATTGTTGCATATTCATATTGGAGCTGGTTTAATAGCTTAACATTCGTTTTTCCATAGGAAGCTTCTGAAATCGGGTGAAAGCGATCAATATGGTCTCCGATATCGATTAATAGCATTTCTTCATTGTCTTGTTGGTGAAGCTGCCTCATCTCCGTTATGTATTTTGTGATTTTCGGCCATCTGTCAAAATGGCTATGGAGATCGTTTGTGTGATAAATATGTACTGTTTCAACCAATCCCTTCACCTCCATTCATTTCTTTGTTAACTAAAAAAGTCTAACTGCCGTGGAGCAAGACCCTGGTATTTGATTCCGAGCATGTCGATAAATTGTTTAGCATTGTCTGCCGCATCTCCACCAGAGTTATTATTAAATAACACATAGATAGTTTCACTTTCTTGACTAAGCTTATGGATATGGTCAATCCATTCTTCTAGCTCTTTTTTATTATACTTATATAAGTACCTGACATCACGCCAATTGCCTTCGTTTGGCCTTGTCCATCCATGAACATTGCGACCGTGGAATCTCACTAGTGTTTTCTGTTGGTTTGTTGGATGAAGGACCTTTGGGATTGACCCAGAACCTGCCTGTGGTTCGTCACAGATACTATGAATCCAGCCTTCTTGTTCCATAAATAATAAGGTTTGATCGTGCAGTTGTGGTGAGAACCAAGATTGATTGCGAAATTCAAGAGCTACTGGGATATCCCCCATTTGGTCCTTACACCATCTTATATAGTCTACATTTTCACGTTTACAATCATACCACGGTGGAAATTGGAATAAAACCATGGCGAGCTTGTTTGCCTGCTGATACGGTTCAAGTGACAAACGAAAAGCATCAAACATGTCTTTTCTTGATTCAAATGGAATTTCACCGCGCTGATGCCCTGTCATCCCTTGATAGGCTTTAACAATGAATTGAAAGGATTCGGGTGTGTTTTTAACCCACTTTTCTACGTTTCGTTTAGGTTGTATCGCGTAGAAGGATGCATCTACCTCAACGATTGGAAAATGACCAGCATATTCCTTTAGTTTATCCCTTGGCGAGGTTCCAGCGGCATATAGACTATCATGGTCCCCCCAGCCAGTTACACCGATGTAGATCATGGGCTCACCTCCATAACTCTAATTTTAAATAGCAACTATATCCCTTATTTTAACACTTTGAGGAAGTCTTTAAATACATCGCGATTATTTTCGAACAACCTTTAACATAATACAAAAAAAATGTACCATGCGAGTTCCTTCCGCATGGTACATCTTCCCTCCGTTATTACGATTCAATTATTAACTAATTCATTCAATCCAAGAAAATCCAAAGCATTTTGTCCAAGCATTAATTTTGCATCCTCTTCGGAAATTTCCTCAAGGGTATCGATCACCTTTCCAACCGGCTTTTCACGTAGTAGGAATGGATAATCAGATCCGGCAATAATTTGCTTTGCCCCAAATCGTTCTATCATAAATTTCAAGTTATCCGCATCGTACACAAGTGAATCGTAATACAGCTTTTTCGCATAGAAGCTTGGGGGGTTTTCTGTATTCCGTGTATCTGGCCAGACTTCCCAACCTTTATCCATTCTTGGAAGAATGTAAGGCAGTGCCCCCCCACCATGTGCAAAACAAATTTTTAATTTTGGTAGCTTATCTAGCATCCCACTCATAATGATACTTCCTGCTGCTAAGGCAGTTTCTGATGGCATGCCGACTGTATACATTGAATTAAAACGTTGCAGTCTTTCTCTTCCTAATGTTGCCCATGGATGGACAAAAAGTGGAACATTCAATTCTGCTGCGGCTTCAAAAAAAGGATACAGGGAATCGTCATCTAGATTCATTCCGTTTACATTCGATCCTATCTGAATACATTTAAGTCCTAGCTCATTAACAGCCCTTTTCATCTCGGCTATCGCTTGTTTCACATCCTGAAGTGGAACGGTGCCCATTCCAATAAATCGATCCGGGTACTTTTTTACCACTGAAGCGATAAAATCATTTTGTGACTGGGCAAGCTCCAATCCTGCCTGCGAATCAGACCAGTAGGCGAAAGTAACGGGAATCGGTGATAGAACCTGAATATCCACACCTTCATTGTCCATATCTTCAATCCGCTTTTCAGGATCCCATGTCTGGTCAGTTAACTTCCTGAATGTTTTACCTTGGATCTTAATCTCAGCGCCACAGCTGCAGGTCATTTCTAGAATTGGAAATCGATCATCTGCATATTTCGCTGCCATGTCAGGGAAATCCTCGGAAATGATATGTGTATGAAAATCAACGCGTAACTTTTTTGCCAAAGCTAAAAAACCTCCTTTAATCAAATGCGCCTTGGCGTATTTGCGCCCGATTTTTTTCGAGCTTGCTCGAAAAATTTCCATTGAAAAATCGTGGCTTCCGCCGGAGGCTTTAACTTTATTCAGTGGGGGTTTAAGCCACCACTGAATAAAGTTAAATCTAACGAACAATCTATCTCTTTATTTCTGTACCATAAGTTAAGTAGCTTTTTGGTGGTGTGCTTCCCCACATATCAAGTCCAAATTGTCCTGTTCCTGATTGCCACTCAATTGGCTCCCAGTCTGGTGCGAAAATAAGCATTCCACCTGTCCACAGTTCAACCCGATTGCCAGAAGGCTCAAATGCATATAGGAATTGTGCCCCGCTTGTACCATGCTTTCCTGGTCCCCACTCGATTTTGATGTCATTTTCAGCCATTATATTCAGTGCACGAAGTAATTCATCCGGTGAATCTAGAAAGTATGCAACGTGATGAAGGAGTGCTCCTGTTTGATTGCTGTTACGCATAAGTGCAATTTCATGTGCAATATTTGTTTTGCTCAGCCATGAGCCAAGACGAACATCGGCTTCGTTTTGGATATAGTACCGATGATGGATTCCTAGGAAATTAGTCCACCATTCTTGTTCTTTTGCAACATCATCCACCATCACGTTTACATGGTCAAAGCGGCGAGGTGCTGCACCTACCCCAGTGTATTTCATTGGATGACTTGGCAATTTAGAAGCAGTCAGTGGATTCGAATACTTCTCCATTTCCCAGTAAAGCTCGACAGGAATTCCAGCAGGGCTGTGAAATTTGATGGCATCACCCTGTCCAAGTTCAGTACCACCTTCAATCCACTTATACTCTGTTCCAGACTCTTTTAATGTTTTTTCGAATGCATATAGTGACTTTTCTGAGTTAACACGCCAGCCAAAGTGATCAAGCCCAGATTGATCAGCTTTATTGAGAACCAATGTATGATGGTCCCAGTCCTGCCATGCTCGTAGATAAACCTTATCATTTTCCTCTGCTGATACATGCAGTCCGAGAACCTCAGTGAAAAACCATGTAGATCTTTCGAGGTTTGTCACATTGATTGATGCATGACCAATGTGTGCAACATTCGATAATTTCAAATCTAGTTCAGTAAGTTCTACCTCTTTTTGTTTTGCATTTGATAAAGTCATTTTTCATACCTCCAATTTTCCCTTTGTTTTCGAATAAATTACTTCATAACGGAAATCACTTACACTTTTTGGGTAATTCAAATTATTTAAATAATTTGTTGTAAAAATATAGATAGTTTTTAATTACAGGATTACATTCCTGAACTAATTCCTATTATATGGGCAAGAAAATGCAAACAAAAGCGCTAGATTCCTCTATGTGGAACAGAAGAAAATATTTTTGGAAAAAGTAGAAAATTCCATCAAAATAATTGTAAACGCCGTCATTTCCGTATACACAACCAAAGTTAAATGATAGAATATTTAAAACATAATCGTTTTTTGTAGGTTAGCTCGCATTTAATTCATATATTATGTTCCGCTATCTGGAACAGCTAACGAAAGGGGAATGGAAAATGTCTAAGAAAAGCAATGATCCACAAATTCTCTCATCCGTCAGAAATGCACTTCGTATTCTAAAAAGTTTTTCTACATTTGAACCTACACAAAAGGTGAGTGACCTCGCAGAGTCTCTTGGTCTAGCAAAAAGTACTGTAAGTCGTTTACTTGCAACGCTTGCACATGAAGGGTTTGTCGTAAAAGATCCAAGGAATGGAAAGTACAAGCTTGGGTTATCCGTATTAACACTCGGCGGGATTGTTACAAATCACTTGGAAATCCATAAAGAAGCAGCCCCGCTCCTACATAAATTAGTTCATGATACCGGGGAAACAGCACATTTATCGATTCTGGATGGTCTCGACACCATCTATATTCATAAGGAGGAATGCAGTCATCCTGTTCGTATCCTCACCCATCTTGGGAGAAAAAACCCTGCATATTGCACAAGCTCTGGGAAAGTGTTGCTTGCATTTGATGAAACTAATCTTGTTGAAAAGACAATCGAACAAGGATTGCATGCCTATACAAGTAAAAGTATTACAGACCCCGATAAGTTGCGGAAAGAAATGGAGTTAATTCGAAAAAGAGGGTATGCAATAAGTACCGAGGAATTAACAGAAGGAACAAGATCTGTCTCAGCACCCATTCGTGATTATACAGGGAAGGTGATCTCTGCCATAAATGTTGTCGGTCCTCTCCAACGCATGCCAGATTATAGGGTGCCGGATATTCTAAAAAAAGTAATAAATGCAAGCAATGAAGCTTCTGAAAGGTTAGGGTATGATAAAAGATTTTTGGAGATCCGATAGATAATAAAAGGTTTCTTCAAAAAGGAATAAATAATGCAAAAGGTAGACTCGAGATAGGAGTCTACCTTTTTTGGAAGCTATGAAACTCCCAAATATTTATGCTGAATATCCTTATTTTCTAACAATTCATTTGGTGCCCCATTCCAAACTATCGTACCCTTGTTCATGATTAAGATTTCATCCGCTACTCTGCAGGCAAGTGAAATATTTTGCTCAACCATTAATATCGAAAGTCCGGTCTCTTTCAGCTTACAGACGATCTCACCCACTTGGTCAATAATAACCGGGGCGAGTCCTTCAGATGGCTCATCCATTAATAGAAACTGCGGATTAGTCATTAATGCCCTGCCAATTGCCAGCATTTGCTGCTGTCCGCCGGATAGCTGCGTCCCCATATTATTTTCGCGTTCCTTAAGAATCGGGAATAGCTCATAAACCTTGTCGATATCCCAGTCTACTGCTTGACTATTTCCTTTTCTTTTCTGAGCGGGCATCGTTAAGTTTTCTTTTATAGTAAGGGAAGGAAATATTCTTCTTCCTTGTGGTACTAAGCCTATACCATGACGAGAAATTTGGTGTGTTGGTAAAGCTTGTACCTGTTTATCATTAAGAGTGATGGTACCCCGTTTTGATTTGACCAGACCAGATATCGTATGAATCGTTGTTGTTTTTCCTGCTCCATTTCGTCCTAAAAGTGCGACACATTTTCCCTTTGGAACGGTAAATGTAACCCCCTGAAGGATATGACTTGTTCCATAATAGGAATGAATATCTTTTAACTCAAGCATGTTTTTTCGCACCTCCACCGAAGTAAATTTCATTTACCATATCGCTATTTCTAACTTCCTCTGGTGCACCAGTTAATATTGGCTCACCATGGTGAAGAACAGTAATTCGATCTGCAATCGCAAAGACTACGTCCATATCATGTTCAATTACTACTAACGCCATGGTGCGCGGCAATCTTTGAATCATCTCGGAAGTTTGAGTTGTTTCTGCCGGAGACATTCCAGATGTTGGTTCATCTAATAAAAGAAGCTTTGGTTTACTAGCCATCGCCAATAGTACTTCTAGTAAACGTTGTTCTCCATAGGATAGATTATTTATTTTCACGTCTCGACGATGTGTAATCTTCCATTCTTCTAATATCTGATTAGTTTCTTTTTTTATATCAGACCGACTTGTTAGGGAAAACCATACGTCATGACGATATTTTTTCTTGGCTGTTAAGGCAAGATGAATATTTTCTTCTACCGTCAAATCACCAAATAAATTATTCTTTTGAAATGTTCGTGACATCCCCAAATGAACTAATCTATGAGCAGGAAGATTTGTAATATCTTTTCCTTCAAAATGTACCGTTCCTGAAGTAATAGGAAGATGGTTTGTTATAGAATTAAAAAGAGTCGTTTTCCCAGCACCATTTGGACCAATAATAACATGGCGTTCGCCTGGCTGTACTTCCAACGATACATCATGTAGTACTTGGAGGGTTCCAAATGATTTATTTATTTTGTCTACTTTTAGTAAGCTCAACTGACAACCTCCTCCTTTTCTGCTTGATTAGTATTAGTAGAGGAAACTTTATTATTTTTGCGTTTACTTTTAAGACTCATATCGATACCTAATTTCAACCACTGGATGATTCCACCTTTTCCAAGAAGGACAAGGAAGATGAGGATAGCACCCAAAATCAATGGCCATCTTTCCGTATAGGTACTGATGAAGTTTTGTAGGAAGATGAATACAGCCGCTCCAATGGCAGGTCCAAGCAATGTACCTACTCCCCCAACGATAACCATGATCATTACTTGACCAGAGAACAGCCAACCAGATAACTCTGGAGAAACGAAAACATTGTAGAAGGAATAGAGTGAACCAGCAAACCCTGCTAATGCTCCGGAAAGGGTATAGGCTAATAGTTTATAAACACGAACGTCATAGCCTAGTGCACGCATACGACCTTCATTTTGCATGACGCCTTTCGTAATTTTTCCTGCTGGAGATTCCACGAATAATCTTAGTAAAATAAAGACAGCGACAAAAATAATTCCCATCACATAATACATGGTTTGCGGATCAAATATGTCACCAAATCCTAGATTCATAATAGCGGAAACAGACATCCCGTCCGCTCCACCTGTCACATCCTTCATTTGCCAGAATAGAGTAAATATCAATTGGCTAAAGGCAAGCGTAATCATAAGGAAATAGAATTGAGAAGTACGGATAAATACTGCTCCAGTAATGAATGCAAGCAATCCAGCGATCGCAACCGCTATAATAATGATTAAATACGTATTAGTCACAACCTGCCCGATTATTGCAACAGAATAGGCACCAATTCCAAAAAAGGCAGCATGACCCAGCGAATCTAAACCAGCATAGCCCATAATTAAGCCCAAACTCATGGCGAACATGGCCATAATAAAAATTTCAGTTGTTAAATTCGTTCCGAAATCAGAAAGTACTTGTGGTACTACGAAAACGACGAGGAGAAGCAAAACAGCATAAAGAATATTTTTTTTCAATTATGCCACCTCTCTTCCAAATAAACCTTGAGGGCGAATGATTAAAACAACCATCATGATTAAGAATACAATGAGCATGGATAAGGATGGAAACCATACTTTCCCGAATATTTCCAAAACCCCAATAATTAAAGCCCCAATAAATGATCCCTTCCATGAACCTAAACCACCTATTACAACAACTATTAAGGATGTGACAAGGATCTCTGCGTCCATTCCTGTATACATTCCTAAGAGTGGCCCACCTAATACTCCACTGAATCCAGCTAAAGCTGCTCCAAAGATAAATACGCCTGTAAATACAACTCCTACATTAATACCAAGAGCGCCAACCATTGCACGGTCATCTACCCCTGCACGAATGACTGCGCCTATACGTGTCTTTGCTTCTAAATACCATAGTAAAACTGCTAATAAACAACCAACAAATACGACAAATAAACGAAATAATGGGAATGCCATATCTCCAATTGGAATGGACATATCAAGTATTGCTGGTGCTGGAATCAATTGCATTTCTGTTCCCCAAATCCATTTGACAGAGTCAGCAATAACAAGCATTAAACCAAATGTCAGTAATACTTGTTGCAGCACTTTACCATAAACACGTTTAATTAATACTTTTTCAAGGATAATACCAAATATCCCTACTGAAATCGCGGATAGTATTAGTGCAAACCAAAAGTTAATCCCATTGCTAATAAAGGTAAAGGCCAAATAGGATCCTAGCATGAACAGTGCTCCATGAGATAGATTGACAACATTCATAACTCCCAGAATAATCGTTAGCCCTGCTGCAATCATAAAGTACAGCATTCCATATGCAATGCCCGTTATAAGTTGAACTAGAATTATATCCAAGGACTCTCCCCTCTCTTCCTTTTAAAATGTAGTATAATAATCAGTCTTTTAAGAGGTTGTTCAAAAAGTCCGGTGAAAATGACACATCGAATTTCGTCGTTGGCTTGTTTTTCCGTTCCTTGGAAAAG
>NZ_JBALOX010000028.1:57495-58843 GCF_036965165.1 Bacillus sp. JJ1521
TTTTTGAACACGCACTTTAATTAATAAATGGGGTTGTCTTGTTGGACAGCCCCATTTATTTAGTTAATCAGAAATTTTTACTCACCATTATTCAAATGGTGATTTTTCTGGCATTGTTACTTTTTCTTTTGTTTCAACGATTTCAGGTACAAGCTTGCCGTCTTTCACAACGTTTTTCGTGATATAGAAGTTTTGAATGACATTATGCGTTTTTTCATCAATTGAAACTGGTCCACGTGGACTATCATAAGAAATACCTGGTAATTCTTTGATTACTTTTTCAGCTTCCACGCCACCTGCTGCAGTTAGAGCTTTGTCAAGAACTGTTGCTGAGTCATATCCATTAACAGAGAACGTATTAGGAAGCTTTCCGTATTTCTTTTCATAACCTTCAACAAATTTTTTGTTTAAATCATTTTCCAACCAAGGTGAGTATACAGTTCCAGCAAGATATCCTTCCGAACTATCTCCAGTTGGCTCTAACATTAGTAAATCACCAAATTCTAAAGTTCCAGACATTGGAATTTTATCTTTCAAACCAAATTCTTCGTATTGTTGAATATAACGAATTCCGTCACTACCAGCAAAGAAAGAGTAGATTACATCAGGCTTTAAGCTAGATGCTTCTTGTAAATACGTGGAGAAATCATTTGTTCCTAATTTCGGATAAAGTTCTTTTAATACAGTACCGCCTGCTTCTTCATAAGCCGCCTTAAAGGATCTTAAGACTTCAATACCAGCTGGGAAGTCAGAACCCATGATAACTGCATTTTTACCGATATTATCCGCTACATACTCTGCGAGAGGATGTCCATTTTGCCAGTTAGACCAAGAAACACGGTATACATAATCACTCTTTTTACCCCAATTTAGATCGTCTGCTGCTGCGTTTGGTATAATCATAGGAATTTTATCTTTATTTACTTCATCACGTAATGCAAGAGCGATAGAAGAGTTAGTAGGACCAACCAGAAGATCTACTTTTTCACTATGAACTAATTGACGATATTTTCTTAGACCTACTTGAGGATTTCCTTCGTCGTCTTCAAATTTAAGCTCTACTTTTTTACCGCCTAATTTCCCATCATGTTCTTCTAAATAAAGTTCGAATCCTTGTTTAATACCATCAGATAATGGAGCTAATGGACCTGTAAAGGATAGGACAAAACCAATTTTAATCGTTTCGCTTTCTGTTGATGGATTGTCCGATCCACCTGATTGAGGCTTATCCCCTGAGGAGGTAGATTGTTGTTTTCCTCCTGAACAGCCTGCAACAAATATCATCATTGCTATAAGAAGCATGCATATAAATTTCCACTTTGTTTTCATTTTCCTTTTCTCCACTTTC
>NZ_JBALOX010000029.1:0-18541 GCF_036965165.1 Bacillus sp. JJ1521
TTATTTTTAATCGTATTTGTGGAAACGGGAATTGTGATTTTCCCTTTCTTACCAGGTGATTCTTTACTGTTTGCAAGTGGTGCTCTTGCCGCGATGGGTGCATTTAACATTGTTCTCTTATTCATTATCTTTTTTATCGCTGCGGTACTTGGGGATACTGTAAACTATCATATCGGTAAGAAAGTAGGGACTACCCTATCACAGACAAGTTTAATGGGGAGATTGATTAACCAAGAAAAAATGATGAAAGCGGAGGGTTTCTTTAATCGACATGGAGGAAAAACGATTGTAATCGCCCGTTTTATGCCGTTTATCCGCACATTCATTCCTTTTGTTGCAGGGGCGAGCCGGATGAACTACCGCTACTTCTTGATTTATAATGTTGCTGGTGCCGCATTATGGGTAGGCATCTGTACGATCTTAGGCTATTTTTTCGGCAATATACCACTTGTCAAAGACAACTTTTCAACGGTTCTCTTAGCAATTATCTTCATTTCAGTGCTCCCAGCCATTATCGGCGTGATTCGGGGCCAATTGAATAAAGGATGACGGTTACGAGACAAACCAACTATGATAAACCCTACTTCTAAAACTAGAGACAGCACCGTTCCAACGTATGTGGACGGTGCTGTTTTGTTTTTTTTACCATTCCTTTGGCTCATAGTCTAATTCTCTAAATAATTGGGTTCTCTCTTTCTTAGATAGATCTCTCCATTGTCCAGGAGGAAGATTGCCTAAATGAATATTCATGATTCGGATTCTTTGCAATCGATAAACGTCATATCCTAATTCAGCGCACATTCGGCGAATTTGACGATTCAGCCCTTGGGTTAAAATGATTTGAAAATCAAATTTTGATAATTGTACTACCTCACAAGGAAGTGTTTTTGTACCTAATATTTTGACGCCTTCAGACATCTTCTTCAAGAATTCAGGAGTAATTGGCTTGTCTACTGAAACGATATATTCCTTTTCATGCCTATTTTCGGAGCGCAGAATTTCGTTAACAATGTCGCCATCGTTTGTAAGAAGTATTAAGCCCTCTGAATCTTTATCCAGGCGGCCAATATTAAATACTCTTAATGGGTGGTTGACCAAATCAACAATGTTCCCCTTTACCCCTTTTTCTGTTGTACTAGTGATGCCTACAGGTTTATTTAGAGCAATATAAACATTATTCCTTGCTACCCGGATTTGATTACCATCTACTCGAACGTCATCTCCAGGTTCAACTTGGCTACCGATTGTTGCACGTTTACCATTAATAAAAACTCTTCCATCGGTAATTAATTTATCAGCACCTCGTCTAGATGCTTTTCCAGATTCACTAATAAATTTATTAATACGCATATCTTCACATCCATCATCTAACAATTGTTTTAGTGATACTAACTATACTCTATTTTATGGACGAATCACAATTCTAATTTTAGATAAAAGAAGAAAATAAGGTGAGGTAATGGGGTGAAAAATGCTAAAACAATGTAAAATGACAAACTAATTTATAAATTTATTTTATCAAAAAACTTCAACTTCCTTCAAAAACAAGTTCGCTTCGTAAAAAGAACTTCAAAGTCTTCCCTTTTGTTGTGGAATTTTTCAGCAACAAAATTACCAAAAGGAACTGTTTTGTATAAACCAGCAAGTACAAAAGATGGAATAACACCACTCATCATTTTATCTGAAACAGAAAATGGGGAAATTTTTTATTATAGGTGGCTGCCTAAAGAGTAATTAGTGTCATTAGGTTCACAAAGTCGTCACAAAAATAATTCAAAATGGATGCCCCTTTATAACCACCCCCTCACTATAACAATGGTGAAGGGGTGGTGCATTCGTATGAATTTAAAATCGGGCGCAATTGATCAGTTTGAGGGTTATTCGAATTTTAGTAATTTACAGGATTTCAATAGTCATATGGAGATGTGGATGCTTCAATACAAGGATGATTTTTCAAAAGGAGAGCTTGTTGGGTTAAAACGCCTTGTTCGTTATTCAGCAAAAGTTCCAGGGGTTTGCAATGCAAAGATTGGTACGATGCTGAAGTCCATCCATGAGGAATACAATGGAAATGGTGTGTCTCGTTCTACTTTTAAGCGGATGATTCAAAAGGCTGTGGCTTTAGGTATTTTTTCAGTTTTTGAAACCGAGCGCAAGAATGGCTCACAATCTAGCAATCTTTACGTGTTTAATCGTTACCCGGAAATGATTTCAACCCATCATGAACCACCTAAAAAGGAAATTTTGAACCACCATAATGAAACTAGTAATCCTTTTAATACTAAACAAAAAATAAAAGAACGTAAAGACGCCCCTCTTGATTCCACATTTACGAGTGATCGAGTTCCCGTTTCCTTTGTAGAAGCAGTAAAACCATTTTTTCCTGAAGCAAGAATCATCGAGGAGTACTGGAAAATGGCAACAATAGCTGCTAGTAAAAACAACCGTGACGTGGAATGTGTAGATATGATTGAGCTATCGACCAAAGCCTTCAAACAAATGATTATCAAGCTTAAGAGTAATATAGTTTATAATCCTTTTGCCTATTTTTATGGAGTATTAACCCGAAAATTAGAAGAGTTAAACTATCAAGATTTGGAAGAATCAGAGGAATGCTTCGCGGAAAGTATTAGCAAGCAGCGAAAAGAATCATCTAAAAAATCTGAGCTATTTTCGTTACTTCTGGAAGTATTGCCGCTTACGTAGGTGGCATCTCTCTTCATTCCTAAGGCTGTTTTTCTACAGAATTGCGCTTTATTTTCTGGAATTGCGTTTAATCTTTTTGTATTGCGCTTTAGCTTTTGTTTTTGCGCTTTAGCCTTTGTTATTGCGCTTTATTTATAGGAATTGCGCTATAGCATCTTGCATCTTGGTATTGAAAACTAACTAACAAAAAAAGCACCCTATTGGAGTGCATTTGAGAACATATTTTTCTATAAATTTATTACTTAATCAATCTCAATTAAATCCCAGGATGTAATGATCCCCAATGGTTTTTCATCGATTTGTCCATTGTCTGTGATGATTACAGCCTCTAGCTTTTTCCCATGGGCATGGCGTTTTTCAAACATTTCTTCTACATCGAATATATCTCGATCTTGATCAACGAAATCAATGAGATGCTTTGTTTCATATGGGGTAACTTCCCCTACACGAATATTGGCTAAATCAATCACATCATTTACTAGGTGCTTTGCCATCCATTTTAAAACAGCACCAGACGTTACTATTCCCACACAAGAGCCATCTTTATAGATGGGAAATTTTGTATACGTGTTATTGTGAATCGCAAGGATAACGTCTTTAATCGAAGAATGATAATTAAAATAGACAACAGGGTTACTTGAAATAGATAAGGCTGTAACCGGCTTTTCCAAAAGTTCTGCAATTTCTTCAATTCTCTTGACCACATCTTGATGCGGCTCTGCGATATAAAAATCAGCCCTTAATTTTTCATGAACAATGGCATTTCGCAACTTTGCAAATTGAAAGAGTTCATCCTTATAAGAACGGATAATCGCATGTCTTTTTGCACCATGCGCGACCAATTGCGTAAAAATATCCCCATGAATGTTCTTGACCATTTTACCTAAAGCCTTATGAATGCGATTGAAAGCTATCTCAAAACGTTCCGATAAATCTATTTCAACAGTTTCCACTTAATACCCCCCTACTCTTCCATTATTATATTTAATAAATGAGTAGATTTGGTGGAAAATTGCATAAAAAATGATCAATACTCGATTGAATATGAAATTGAAGAAATCATAATAGTCTTATCTTTTTAAGGAACAATATATTAAAAAGGGTAAAAAGCGAGGAATTTTATGAACAAGATTGTAATGCTATTCGTATGCCTGCTTCTATTAAATCTTCCATCACAAGTTTTCGCTCAGCATAAAGTGTCTATTTTAGTCTATCATTCGATTGACGAATATACAGGACTGGGTTCTAAGGAGTTATATGTAACACCGAAGAATTTTGAGAAACAAATGACTTATCTAAAGGACCATGGCTACACATTATTAACTTTTGATCGCTGGCAGGATATTCATAAAGTAAACAAGCCCATTTTCATTACCTTTGATGATGGGTACAAAGACAGTCTGAATGCATTTGGTATCTTTCAAAAACTAAAAAACGAACGTTTTAAACCATCTGGAACCATTTTTGTTATTTCTGACTTTATCGGTCGCACCAACCGATTATCGAAATCGGATATAAAAATGATGGCCGATTCGGGGATCATCTCCGTACAGTCTCATACTGCTACACATCCTGATTTGACTAAAATAACAAATTATGAAAATGAACTGAAAGGGTCCAAAGATAAAATTCAAAAAATAACGGGCAAACCGGTTATTGCACTTGCGTATCCATACGGAAATTTCAATAACAAGGTTATTAAAGAAACGAAGAAATACTATTTATTTGGACTTACAACAACTCCTGAAGCTTTTTCAGAAACGGGCATAAAAGACGAACTCTATCTTTTACCACGGATCTATATCAAGTATTCAACAACCCTTGATGAATTTGCAAAGATCGTTGAGGGAAAATAAAGCGATTACTATTTCAGGTTAAGGGTTCCGAAAAGTGAGAAAACCAGTTAAATTTTAGAATACTAATTTAGCGGACTAATTCGCATAGCGATTTTGTCTGCTTTTTTATTGTGTATCTATGTTGTCCCCTTAAAAATTGATGTGCTAATAATTACTGATAAATCACATTTTTAATTTGGATAAGTGGAGAAATTTCGCTAATTTAGGAAATAGAACTGAAAATAGTTTATATAGACGGAAGGAATCCGACTATTGACTCGAAAAAAGTAAAAATGGGTAATTTTGCTTTGATTGACCGTAAAATCTCCGCTTATATACAACGAACCAAGCTCTATTAAGCAATCTAACCGGAAAGTCTCCGCTTATATTAAATGGCATTAGTTACTCAATTAAAGTCCATGGACTTATTTTGAAACCAAGGAAAATCGGTGAAAGGGATTTTTGTACTTTATCCGGAATATTATTGAAATAAGTAAATACATGGGGGGATTGAATGAACAAGAGTTTAAAGTTGTTTGGTTATGTTTTATTTATTTCGGGTATTCTGTTATTCGGTTTAATGCATCTGGCAATTGCTTTATTCATTCCTAATCTATCAGGTTGGAGTGACCCACCAGGCAAACTTACAACAGTTCTAAACGAAATAATTGGATGGGTTCCATATACATTAAGTATTATTTTCATGATCATTGGTGCAGTCATTATTATTTATGATTTATGGCAAAAAAACAGTAGATGATACTTTAAATGGAACTCAATTTTCTTAATCGGACAGGTGCGATTGCAAAGTCTTGCAATCGCTTTTTTACTTATCTGCCCCCGTTTAGCTTAGTCACTCTGTTTTTATTTTTCAATACTTGAAGTTCTAACATATCCATACGTTTGTTGTTTTATGGTTGCCACGAACTGAGTAATAATCATTAGTATTATGATGAAAATCATTCCAAAAACGGCAGAGTTAAAGCTATTCGTAAAATCATGAATCCATCCGAGTATGATAGGACCCAAAGCTGCAATAACAAACCCTCCTGATTGTGTCATAGCTGACCACGAAGCAGCATCTTGGGCCTTATCTGTTGCATCGATTGGTAAAAGGAGATTTAAGGGGAACAATCCTCCTGCACCGATACCAATTAATGCGGAAGCAACCAATGGTTGAACATTTAGTACAAGCAACATAAGTCCAATTAGTTCAAACAAAGATGCAATGATTAACCATAAACGGCGGGATGGGAATTTTTTTAATAAGATTGGTAACACCAAACTAACAGGGATTTGTATTGCTACAAATATGGTTAATGAAGTTGCTCCATATGCTTTCGTATATCCCATTCCTTGAATAATTTGCGGAAGCCACGCTGTGAACGAGTAAAATAGCATAGCCATCAATCCAAAGGATAAAGTAAGCATCCAAGCCCTAGCGTTCCCCCATGGTAAGCTGGTTTTTGTTTCTACCAAAGTAGATCGAGTTGATTTTTTGACTTGTAAATTAACAAATAACCAAACAATCGCAGCAAGGAAAGCTATAATCGCCCAAAATGCAAGGGAACCCTGCCATGAGTTCAAACTTTTTTGTAGTGATACTGAAAATGAAGAACTTATGGCAGCACCACAAAAAAGGGCACAAGTATAGACCGCAATCATTGACGGAACGTGTTTAGGAAAATGTTTTTTAATGAAACCTGACAATAGTGGTCCAACTAATGCAATACCGACACCTGCAATCAAAGCTGTGATGAGCAGTAGAATAGTAGAATGAGTGAACAATCGAATCACAGTACCAATTCCAATCACTAACAAAGACCATCCAATAATTCGTTCGATTCCCCATTTAGCACTTGCTTTTACGGAAACTGGGGAAAAGACACCCATACAAAGCACTGGTATAGAGGTAAATAAACTAGCTACGGCAGCACTCATTCCAAGTGATGCCATAATGCTATCCAATAAAGGGGCAACGGAATTGATTGCAGGACGTAAATTAAGTGAAGCAATAAATAGGGCCATAACCAATAGAATGGTTTTTTTCAAGATATTTACTCCCTTTCAAACACATGATCATAACTATTATTCTATCGTATTTTCAAATATGGTTTGGAATGCAGAATCTATAGGTGTAATGTAATCTCCTTTGCGCACTAAAGCCCTACGTTAATACAATAGATTCTTCACCAATTTTACCATATACTTACTCTGATAAATAATTGCAATTGCTATTTACCAATGTTTCAATTTGATCAAAAAAGTCAGAAAGAAATTTCACAAAATAATATTCTTGTATTAAGATAGTTCAGGAAGGAAATTTATCCCACAATAGAGAAGTAGTGTGAAATACCGAATTTTCATTATGTTTTTTCCAATAAAATCAAGATACAATATTTTGATAAGGGGCGTGTTGTTATTAAAGCGATTATATTTGATTTCGATGGCACTCTTGCTGATACTTTGCCAGTTTGTTTCTATGCGTTTCAAGCTGTATTTAAGGAATTTGATAACTTTGAGGTTACTTCAGATGAAATTAAGGCAATGTTCGGTCCATCTGAGACTGGAATCATAAGAGAAAATCTTATGGACTCAAATCATGATAAAGCATTTGAATTATATTATGAAAAATATAGTGAAAAGCATCAAGACCTCGTTCTGAAGAATGAGGAGATTAACGACTTACTTCTACTTTTAAAAAGAGAAGGTTATAAATTGGGAATTGTTACAGGAAAAGCTAGCAGAAGTCTGCTTATCTCTTTAGATTACCTTAATATGAATAATTTATTTGATGTGATTATAACTGGTGATGATGTAACTATACCAAAACCTCATCCAGAGGGATTAAACAAGGCTTTGTCACAGCTTAAAATAAAAAACACTGATGCTATTTTTCTAGGAGATAGTGACGCTGACATACTCGCTGGTAAACAAGCTAACGTATATACAATCGGGGTACAGTGGTTGCCAAATTATCAGACAATAAAGTTTAGTGTACAACCCGACCAAATGTTAAGTAACGTACAAGAATTCATACAATCACTTGAAAATTTCAGGTATGATCAACAGTAACGTATGTAATTTTTGGGGCTTATTCATCGGATACTTTAATTTAATATCACAATTAAAAAACGCTCTGAGATGTTTTTCTCTGAGCGTTTGCTTGTTGATAATGTCACCAAAATTATCATTTTGTTCTACAAAACCAACCCCATTACAAGATGGCCGATTATTTTTTTGCTTCTTTATCCACCACTAGTTCAAAATATAATTGCCGTAGGATATATGTTTTGTAGGTTTCCAGCTTTTTACGTTCAACTGGATGTTGATGAATTCCTTTTTCTTTTAATTCCTTGACATACCAACCCTTTGATCCCGGATAAGCCATACTCCATTCCCCCTATTTTTTTCGCTTGTCCTATATGTATGCTAGTAGGCGGAAAAGAATGACTAAAATAGAGTACACAGAATCTATGAAAAAAATTTTATAAAATTGTAACCTATTGTGAAACACTGCGTCTAATTCTATGAAGTTTTCATTTCTCTCTTGCCTCTAATTACTCTCTCAAAATTAGAGGCATTTTTTTCAGGTTTTCCCTATCATTTATATATTGTAAAAAGCCCCTAGGCATTCCTAGGGGCTTTTTGCATGGAATGAAACCCTACAAGTTTACAGATAGTAAATTGAAGAGGTGATTATGTGAAAAAGGAGACGCTTAGTTGGATACTAACTGGCCTTGTGATTGCTTTTTTTCTTGGCTCATACTTTTACTTTGGTAATGATATTTTGACCAAATTTATCCGTGGATTTTGGGATTAAAAAAGCTCCCAACGAGTAATATGGGAGCTTTTATTTATTACATTTCCTCTAGTTCCGCTACAGGAACAATATTTTTTTCGTGCTCTCGACCTCTTAGGTGCACGGTGCACATATTTCCCTGTTCATCACAGCTGTCAATCCATACTGAAGTTCCTTGATAATGAACGGTTACCTCATTCGAAGAAGATAAAATTTGCTTTGCTCTACGAATATCCATTTTCTTTCACTCTCCATTTTTTTTTTACCTTCCAATAGTTTCCGAATAAATAGGAATTTTATGCAAAAATCACAAACTTTTGTACACACTATAAAAGAAGTACCAGTATGAGGAGTAAAACCATGAAGCTTAATGAAATTGAGAAAAAGTCACTTAGTGATTCCATCGATAAATTAAATGAAGGCTTAGATTTCGTTATTCAGCTCTACAACGAAGCCGAAGAGGATAAACCATTAATCCAATTTGATGATGATGTAATTAATGCTATTGAAAAAGCCAAGCAAACCTTTGGGGATGAAGAGATTACTCGAAGGATTAATACCATTATTAAAGAGATTTTTGCCTTTCTTCCAAAAGATGATAAAGAAAAAAAGCAACCTTAGAAAGGAGTGACATCTTTGATAACAAGTGTCTTAGCTTCTTTTTTTAAGCGCTTTTTAATTGCAAAGCTTCTTGCAATTGTCTTATTAGTTATCATTACTTTTGGAGCGATTATACACCTGATTGAACCGGAAACCTTTCCGACTATTTTCGATGGGGTCTGGTGGGCGATTGTCACCGCAGCAACGGTTGGTTATGGTGACTATGCTCCTACCTCCTTTTGGGGAAGAATTGTTGGAATGATTCTTATTTTTATCGGTGCCGGTATTGTCACAAGGTATTTCGCTGCCATTTCTACCTCTGCCTTTGTCACTCAAAATGCATATCTTGAAGGAACTTCCGGCTTCCACGGTAAAAAACATATTATCATCATCGGCTGGAATGAACGTGTAAGGGATACCATTACTTTTCTTAAAACCCCTGGATCGGTCGTTGACATTTTGTTAATCGATGATTCGTTAGAAAAAAACCCGATGCCCGGAAATCATTTTCAATTTATTAAAGGAGACCCAACACGTGATGAGACATTAAAAAAAGCAAATATTCAAGAAGCGGAAATGGTTCTTGTGACGGCTGATCAAGGAAAAGATGAATTGCACGCCGACATGATTTCAATCCTTACCTTATTGGCTATAAAAGGTCTAAATCCGACCGTGTATACAATCGTAGAAATACTTACTATTCACCAGATCCAAAATGCAAAGCGCGGTGGTGCTGATGAAATTATCCAAACCAACAGGATTTCAAGTTTAGTGATGGTCAATAGCATTTTATCTCACGGAGTGTCTGATGCATTGCTTTGCATGTTGGTAGATTTAAAAGGGGGAAAACTGCAGTTCTTGGATGTAACCTTTGATTTAATTGGGATGACGTTCCAAAAGGCGAGTGAAACCCTATTAAAAGAAGGAAAAATTTTAATCGGAATCAAGCGTGAGGAAGAAATTTCGATTAATCCCCCACTATCTCTAGAAATTCGCAAGATCGATCAAATTTTAATTATAAAAAGTTAAAAAGGGATTCCAAAATCACTGGAATCCCTTATATCATCTTATAGACGCTTTTCTAATTCAGCTTTTTTCTCTTCGTAGCCAGGCTTACCTAATAATGCAAACATATTGACTTTGTATGCTTCAACACCAGGTTGGTCGAATGGATTAACTCCTAGTAAATATCCGCTCATTGCACATGCTTTTTCAAAGAAATACACAAGGTATCCAAATGAATACTCGTCCATTTCCGGTACATGGACAATTAGATTGGGTACGCCACCGTCAGTATGAGCAAGCATCGTACCTTCAAATGCTTTTGTATTTACAAAATCAACGGATTTACCAGCTAAGTAATTTAGTCCATCAAGATCATTATCTTCTGCCTCAACGATAAGTTCATGACGGGACTTTTCTATGTTAATTACTGTTTCAAACAAATCACGGCGACCTTCTTGTACATATTGTCCAAGTGAATGGAGATCTGTTGAGAAGTTTGCAGATGATGGGTAAATTCCCTTTTGGTCTTTCCCTTCACTCTCACCAAATAATTGCTTCCACCATTCAGAGAAATACTGAAGGCCTGGCTCATAGTTGATGAGCATTTCGATTGTTTTCCCTTTGTTGTAAAGGGCATTACGGACTGCAGCATATTGGTAAGCAGCGTTTTCTTCTAATTCTGATTTTGAGAAATCAGCACTTGCTGCTTGTGCACCCTTCATCATTTCTTCAATATTTGCACCACTAACAGCAATTGGAAGTAAACCAACCGCAGTTAATACAGAATAACGGCCACCAACATCATCTGGAATCACAAATGATTCATAGCCTTCTTCAGTTGCTAATGTTTTTAATGCTCCGCGAGCTTTATCTGTAGTTGCATAGATACGCTTACGAGCTTCGTCAATTCCGTATTTTTCAACTAGCATCTTTCTGAAGATACGGAAAGCAAGTGCTGGTTCAGTCGTTGTACCAGATTTAGAAATGACGTTAATTGAATAGTCTTTTCCTTCTAGCAAATCCATTAGGTCTTTCATATACGTTGAGCTGATGTTATTTCCAACAAATACGATTTGTGGTGTCTTGCGTTGTTCCTTTGATAACGCATTATAGAAGGAGTGGTTTAACCAGTCGATTGCAGCTTTTGCTCCTAGATAAGAACCACCGATACCGATGACAAGTAAGATATCAGAATCTGTTTTGATTTTTTCAGCACTTTTTTGAATGCGTGAAAATTCTTCTTTGTCATAATTAGAAGGAAGATCAACCCATCCTAAGAAATCGCTACCCGCTCCTGTTTGTTCATGTATGGAATGGTGAGCGACCTTTACCGCATCACGTAGATATGTAATTTCATGTTCACCAAAAAAAGTTAATGCTTTTGAATAGTCAAAACGAACATGTGTCATTTGCTATACCTCCACCCTAGTATTTTCAAACCTCTTTTCACTGTACCCAAACTTTTCCTTAAAATCAATACTGGCGACTCTTTGTAAGCGTAACCATGCTAAACTTTTTTAAATTAGTTTCTTTTTGTCAGATTGGAGATCGAATTGCGATCTAATTAGTTGTTTGAAATTGCGTTTTTTTTCTGGTATTGCTCTTTAGCTGCTCGGATTGCGCTTTATTTTACGGAATTGCGCTAGCTGCTCGAATTGCGCTTTATTTTCCCGAATTGCGCTTTAGCGTATATCGAAACGAAACCGGCAACTCTCTTTATTGATTTAAAAAAGACCCACACAGGTAGTATGAGCCTTTTCGATCGATTATAAGAAACTTTTTTCGCAGGTTATAAAGATGCTTTTAGAATTTCAAGGGAATCTTGTTTATTGAGTACTTTGAAGCGGCCAAACTCGCCATATACGACTGTCTTTTCAGCCATTAGTTCAAGGTTTTCTTCACCTATACCGTAATCTGCAAGTTTTGAAGGTGCTCCGATGCTATTCCAGAATTCTCGAAGTTTTTCGATTCCTTCAAGAGCAACCTCCCGATCTGTTTTTCCTTCTATATCGACATCAAAAACTCGAACAGCTAGTTGCTTAAATCGCCCTACATTTTCGTCTAACACATGTTTCATCCAATTCGGGAATAAAATCGCAAGACCGCCGCCATGAGGGATATCATATACCGCAGACACTGCATGTTCGATATTGTGGGTTGCCCAATCTCCGCTATATCCCATGTTTAACATTCGATTTAATGCAAGTGTCCCATTAAGCATAATGGTTGATCGATAATCATAGTTTTCAAGGTCGTTGATTAACTTTGGTGCTGTTTCAATAACCGTACGTAAAATCGATTCACACCATTGGTCCTGTGTTAATGTATTTGGTACGCGATGGAAGTAATGCTCCAACACATGTGACATCATATCCACCATGCCATATACGGTTTGATCTTTTGGTAAAGTAAACGTATTTACCGGATCTAAAATTGAGAATTTAGGAAACACCGCTGGACTTCCCCAACCGTATTTTTCATTTGTTTCCCAATTTGTAATGACAGAGCCGGAATTCATTTCTGAACCAGTCGCAGCAATCGTTAAGACTGTTCCTAACGGAAGAGCGTCAGAAGCCACAGCCTTGCGGGCCATGAAATCCCACACATCTCCATCGTATTTTGCGCCGGCTGCGATTGCTTTTGTACAATCAATGACACTACCGCCGCCAACAGCTAGGATAAATTCAATTCCTTCGTTACGGCAAATGTCGATCCCTTTTCGGACTGTTGATAAACGTGGATTAGGTTCGACCCCGGGAAGTTCGTGAACCTCCACCCCAATTTCGTTTAACAGTGCGATTACTTGGTCATACAATCCATTTCTTTTAATGCTTCCCCCACCATATACAAGCAATACTTTTTTACCGTATTGCGGGATTTCATTTTTCAACTCTTGTAGTTGACCTTTTCCGAATATGAGCTTTGTCGGGTTATAATATGTAAAGTTTTCCATCCATATCGCCTCCTATAAAAATTATGGCAATGTCCCTAAACATTGTAAAGCAGTTTGCTTTTTAGAATATCCCCTGTTTTTTTCCTCATACATGCAAAAAAAAGAGGCAATTTAGTAATCACCTCTTTTCTCGTTATTCTTAGTTAAAATTTGATTGTTCAATCCACTCTTCAAGCTTATCCTTTAAAGTGTTGAAACCTTGTGTATCTGAATTCGTTTGTTGAACTTGTGCAGGACGCTTTTTAGGTTTTGCTGTTCTTTGTGCTGCTGGCTTTTCTGGTGCCTCTTGTGTTGCACGAATAGATAATCCAATTTTGCCTGCTGCTTCATCAATTGATAAAACTTTAACTTCTACTTCGTCGCCAACCTTTACATGCTCGTTAATATCTTTAACGAAGCCATGGGTTACTTCTGAAATATGAACTAAACCTTGTGTATTTTCGTCCAAGGCAACAAATGCTCCATAAGGTTGTACTCCGGTAACTTTACCTTTAACAACACTTCCAACTTCAAATTTTTCTGACATAATACCCAACTCCTAAAACTTTAGTTTATTCACACTTTTATCCCGCATTAACGGGCAGTAAGATCCCCAATCATGGGGGATTAACTGCCCGTAAAAGCCCGATTGGTTCAACTAACAATCAGTGGGGATGAAGAAAACTCCACTGGTTGAAGTTTCACTTTATATACGCAATAAACAATTATATCACAAACTGGTCAGATATTCAAAAATGTATCTTTTCACATTATTTAGAGTTGCCCTTATGGGGTGAAATTATGAAGCGGTAATATTTATCAATGTTACGTGAGGATTAGAGGATTGATTGTTTGTAGTGTTTAAAAAAGGAGATGAACGGGTAAGCTAGATTCAAAGGCTTTCTAGTATTCCCCCTTTTGTATGTTGGACAAAACCAAACCGGTTTTGTCCATTTTTTGTATTACAGGAGGTTATTATTTTTAATGAATCGTCCCATGCGTTTTACAGCTTCTTGGAGTTGTTCTAGGGATGATGCATAGGAGCATCGAATATAGCCTTCGCCACTTTCACCAAATACATTACCGGGAACAACCGCCACTTTTTCCTCCATTAGTAAACGATGTGCAAATTCCTCTGATGTTAGACCTGTTGCTTTAATGGACGGAAAAGCGTAAAAAGCCCCACCTGGCACATGGCAAGATAAGCCAATTTCCTGTAAAGAAGAAACGAAAAAGTTTCTGCGCTGGCGATAGTTTTTTCGCATATACTCGACATCTGATAAGCCATTCCGAAGAGCTTCAATTGCCCCATATTGCGCCATTGTAGATGCACACATCATCGTATATTGATGAATTTTTAACATCGCTTCAGAAATTTCTTTTGGAGCTGCTGAATATCCTAAGCGCCAACCCGTCATCGCAAAGCCCTTTGAAAATCCAGAAACAAGAATTGTACGTTCAAACATCCCTGGGATGCTTGAAAAACTCGTATATTTGCCTTCATAAGAAAGTTCAGCATAAATTTCATCTGAAATCACAATCAAATCGTGTTTTTCAACGATTTTAGCAATTGCTTCAAGCTCTTCCTTGTTAAGCATTGTACCTGTTGGATTATTTGGAGAACAAATAATAATAGCTTTTGTACGGTCTGTTACGACTTTTTCAATTTCTTCAGGCTGTAATTTAAACTCATTTTCAGCCTTGGTATGAACAGACACCGGGATTCCCCCAGCAAGTGCAACGATTGGGCTATAGGCAACAAAGGTAGGTTCTACAATGATAACTTCATCACCTGGGTCAACAAGTGCCCGAATGGCTAAATCTATTGCTTGGCTACCACCGACAGTGACAATGATCTCATTGTTTGGTGAATATTCCACACCAAAGGACCTCTGTAAATAAGCCGATATTTCCTGCCTTAATTCAATCAGTCCTGCGTTTCCCGTGTATGAGGTAATCCCTGCTTCAATGGATTGGATACTTGCTTCTCTAATCGACCAAGGTGTTACAAAATCGGGTTCACCTACACCGAGGGAGATGACTCCTTCCATCGTTACCGCTAAATCAAAGAATCGGCGGATTCCCGATGGCTTTAATTCTTGCACTTTTTTGGAAAGGTATTGAGATGTCATGGTGTCACCACAATCCGTTTGTCATCTTCGCCTTGATCAAAAATCGTTCCATCATGCTTATATTTTTTCAAAATAAAATGGGTCGTTGTAGAAAGAACTGAATCCAGAGTTGAAAGTTTTTCAGATACAAAGGATCCAACCTCTGACATCGTTTTTCCTTCAATCACAACTGACAAGTCATATGCACCAGACATTAAATAAACAGATCTTACTTCCTTAAAATGATAGATACGCTTGGCTATTTCGTCAAAGCCAACGCCTTTTTTCGGGGTTACCTTGACATCAATCATCGCTGTCACACCTTCGTGACCTGCGACTTTCTTCCAGTCAACGATTGTGTTATATTCTACAATAATTTTTAGTTCCTCTAGCTTACGAATAATACCATCGACTTCATCGACACTTTTACCAACCAATTTGGCGATTGTTTCTACAGGAAGTCGTCCATTATTTTCAATAATCTCTAGTATTTCAATTTCATTTTCCTGTAATTGCATAAAGGTCACTCCTAGTATTTTTTAAAAATCAAATACGCCTTGGCGTATTTGCGCCCAGATTTTTTCGAGCATACTCGAAAAGATACCTTTGAAAATCTGTGGCATCCGCCGGAGGCTTTTAACTTTATTCAGATAAAGTTAAATATTTTTGTCACTTATTATATCAGATAAATGAACAGTATATTGTAAAATTTTTTATTTTTTCAAAATATCACTTTAGGAGATAATTTGCACTTATATTGTTAAATAAGCACTAATTCGGAATTAGTTTAGGTTTGCTTTCATTAATAATGAAATCTGTTGCTCATCTGAGTTGGAACTCTGTTCAAGTTGATTAATAACCAACTCTTGTCTCTGCAATGAATGGTTTTGACTTAATTTTGCTTTGCCTTCTATTTTGTTGATTTTTATTTTAAATCCTTGAATTCCTTTGTTCATACCAACAAGAAACTTGGCATCTACATCTTGCAAACTGTATGAACTATCATGGGCTTCATATTTCAATACCATATTTTGTAAGGAATCCATTAACTCATTTTCATCCTCTAATAGTTCGACTTCTCCATAAACATGGACGGTCACATAATTCCATGTTGGTACTGCTTTATTTGTCTCATACCAAGATGGGGAGATATAACAATGCGGACCATGAAAAATAGCTAAGACGGTTTGATTATTGATATCTTTCCACTGAGGATTAGGACGGGCAAAATGTCCATATAAGTATGAATGATCCTCGTTCAAAATTAATGGTAAATGAGTCGCAAAAGGTATCCCATTATGTTGAGAAATAAGAGTTGCAAAACTATGTTCCTTCATTATCTCGAAGGAAATTGTTTCCTCTTTAATTTTAAAATGTGAAGGAATATACATGTTTTTTCCCCTCTCAGAATCTTTTTTATTTCTAATTTTTCTCTGATACAGATCTTTTTTTAATATGAAAGCGTTTTTTCCTATTATAGCAGAAATAACAACAATCACTAGTAAGTCCGCCGAAGGCTTTGACTTTATTAATGAACACAGACTGAATTAAAGTTAGCCGTTTGGCAAAAATAGGATTAAATCTCTTAGGTAGGATGTGGATTTTTCACCCATGGATACAATACAAATAAAAGGAATTAACCTGCATTATGAGCTATACCAACAAGACGAAAAGAAACCGGTTCTCGTATTATTGCACGGTTTTTTATCATCATCGTTCAGCTTTCGAAGACTGATTCCATTCCTTATGAAAGATTATACGATCCTATCGGTAGACCTCCCTCCATTTGGAAAAAGTGAAAAATCAACAAGGTTTACATACTCTTATTCAAATATAGCATTTGTAATAAGTGATTTAATTCGTTCTTTTCATTTCTCAAAAGTCAATTTAGTTGGACATTCGATGGGCGGCCAAATTTGTTTATACATTGCTAAACAAACGCCGAATTTAGTGGATAAATTAGTATTGCTGTGCAGTTCTGGCTATATGAAAAGGATGCCGAAGTCCTTAATCTATTCTTCCTATCTTCCCTATTTTCATTTTATCGTGAAGAAAAAACTTGCGAAGCAAGGGGTACTACATAACTTGCAAAATGTCGTCCACAATCACGATCTCATTGATCAGGATATGATTGACGGGTATACCGAGCCATTCTTGGATAATCGGATTTTTATGGGGTTAACAAGGATGATCCGTCATCGTGAGGGTGATTTAGCGTCTGAGGAATTAAAACAAATCCAGCATCCCGCTTTGTTAATTTGGGGTGAAAAAGATCGGGTTGTTCCGATTTCTATAGGAAGAAAGCTTCATCAAGATTTACCTAATTCAACGTTTGTTTCGATTCAAAATACAGGCCATTTGGTGCCTGAAGAATGTCCGGAAAAGGTATATCAGTATATTACGGAGTTCATTTAAAAAAGATGGGTTGCCCCATCTTTTTTACAGTTCACATGTCGCGTTATTTTTAATAGTTAAAAGTTTTAGAGCCATGTTCTCACATTCTTTAAGCGGAATAATTTCCTCAAAGGAGAATTCGAAAATCGACTGGATTTTTCTAGCCAATTTTCCTGGGTTATCAAATTGATGAGCTGCCTGTAAAACATCTACAGCTTCCGTTTCATAGGCTCCAATCCCATATCCTAGTGGATCCCATTCTTGAAGCAGTATCATCAATTGTATATTTGCATGTTGATTTTCCATATAATCACCTTAAGATTACTTCAAACTATTATTTTTATCTTGATTCATTAGTTGCTTTTCAAGCTCTTCGGCTTTTGCTTGTTCTTTTTTCGAAATTTTGATAATGAAGCGAAACACGAAAATCGCAATAATAATGCAAATTACTAGTTTTATTGCAGCAGGAATATATTCTGTTTTATCCTCAGGAAAATATAAGAACAGATTCAATATTGGTAAAAGCAGCATTTCTTCACACCTTTCGACCAAAACTATACCTTTTATTATAGCACAACCCCTTGAAGGTATTATAGATGCTTGTTCGATTATGGTCAGTTATAATGAGGAGAGTTAGATTATCGCAAAGGAGTGATTATTTTGTCTACTGAATTCAAAGTAGGTGACATAGTAACTGGCATTTATAAGACGGGTAAATATATAGGTGAAATTACGGCCATTAAGCCGGAGCATTATCTTGTGAAGGTGAAAGCAGTCCTAAAGCATCCTATGCAGGGGGACATTCATTCACCGAGGGATGTCAATGTGCCATTTTTCCAAGAACGAAGAGCACTTGCTTTTAATGAGCAGACCAATGTACCAAAAAAGATGGTTCGCGCATATTCTGAAGACATTCCGGAATATAAAGTTTCTTTAAAAGAGGCTGTAGAAAAAACAAAGAATGAACTAGAAACAGAAGGCACCGAATGGGCAAAGCGAAGCCTAGAAAACATGAAAGTGCTAGAAATGGATTATTTTAAATAACAAAAAAACCTACGGAAGTCGCTTATCCGTAGGTTTTTCTTTTAATCAAATACGCCAAGGCGTATTTGCCGCCCAGATTTTAGGCCCACAGGAAGTGGCGTTTTTAGTCTTT
>NZ_JBALOX010000029.1:18609-21047 GCF_036965165.1 Bacillus sp. JJ1521
TGCTGGAAAACTTCCTTTGAAAATCTGTGGCATCCGCCGGAGGCTTTAACCTTATTCAGCATATATCTAAATAAAGTTAAACACGTTTAGCCCCCACATAATACTTAGACCAATACGGATTATCCAGTGAAACAACTGCAATTCCCTTCGAGGTTGTGGCCGATATAAATTCGTTGTTTCCGACATAAAAACCGACATGCGAAATTTGTCCTGTATTATTCACAGCAAAAAACACAAGGTCACCCGGTTGGAGATCTGCTTTCGAGACAGAAGTCCCCATCGTATAGTAGCCGGCTGATGTATTCCTCGGTATGTCGATTCCATGTCTAGAATGCATAAAGTAAATAAAGCCAGAACAATCAAATCCATCCGTGGTTGTTCCACCCCATAAATATGGAATCCCGATAAAATTATAACTATCCGAAACCAACTCTTTCAGAACCTGATCCCTGTTTTGTACATTTGATTCAGCCTGCGCATTTTTAGTCACTTTTAAGACTTGTCCAATTGAAAGGGTATCGCTTGAAAGTTTATTAATATTTTTAAGTTCAGTAACACTCATATTATTAGTCCGTGCAATTCCATATAAGGTATCTCCAGCTTTAACGGTGTAGGTAGCACCTGCTACATTTTGCTGCGGGGCAGCTTGTGTATTTCCTAGCTTTAATGTCTGGCCAACATAAATCATTGATGAGGTTAGATTATTGCTTTTCATGATTTGGTCAACGGTTATGTTAGCTCGCTGGGCAATCGAATATAAAGAATCACCGGGCTGGACTGTATATGTTTGTACTTGTATTTGTGTGGATTGCGGTGCAGTACCCACTACCTTTAGAGATTGCCCCACTTGAATCGTATTTGAAGTAAGATTATTTAATTGTTTTAATTGGTCCACACTCATGTTATACGAGTTTGCAATGGAGTAAAGTGTGTCACCACGGGTTACCGTATATGCAGAGGTTGTTTTAGGTGGTGGCACCTCACCTACCAAAAGTGTTTGCCCAGGGTAGATCATATCACCAGTAAGATGGTTTATCTGTTTTAATTGGGAAACGGTCAGATTATATTGTTTGGCAATTCCATATAAGGTATCTCCACTTGTCACTGTATGAGTGACCTTAGTTTGAGTAGTTTGACCATTACTTGCCGCTGCTACTTTCGAGGAATGATGTCCTCCTACTAATGAAACCGTACAAAGTACCACTGTCCCCATTACCACTTTTACGATATTTGGGTTTAGGGTAGGCACTTTTTCCTTCATGTACAATCGAATGCTTTCGTTTAAATAAAGCTTTTTCCCCTGTTCCTGTGTACCAAGTTCGCTTGAAAACTCCTCTAAATAAGGGTCGATATATAGGGAAATGGTTTGCGGATTTTCTATTTTATGACCGATAAACATTTTTGAGCATCCCTCCTTTTCCAATTAGGATATCCTATCGGGATGCGATTCATTTTCCGAATCAATTGTAAAAATTCGACATAAATTAAAAACCAATCCACTGTTTAAGCGAATTGGTTTTTATAATGCAAATTTATTTAAAACTTTTGAGAAGTCAACACGATCACCGATTGTTGTTGGCTCGGGATTTGCTAAATAGCGTTTATCATTTTCAACTAATTTGAATATATTAAAGGTTGTAAGTGCATCATCAAGGGCACAATGATGCTTGCCTGTCCCTTCTTTGCCATATTCCTGAACAGCCTTCCAAAGACCTGTCTGATTTTGGTCTCCGAAAAACCGTTTGTATTCCATCGACAAATCCCTTTGTTTTCCTTTAAAAGGAAACGGGTTCCCAGCCTTTTGACAATTGTGGCGAAGGACCTTCATATCCATATTTCCCCATGTAATGATGGTGCTTGTAGTAGTTTTTTCATATTCAGAAAGCTTGTTCAATAGTTCTTGAAACGAAATCCCGCTATTAACTTGCTCTTGGGATATGTTTAAAAAGGATTTGCACCGTTCTGTTAGAGTAGGGAACTTTATTGGTTTTACATAGGATGAGTATTGATCGATAATTTTTTGATTCTTCACAGATGCAAGACCAACTTCGATGATTTCGGGGTAAAATCCTTGCGGGTTGCCTTTTCCCTCAGGCATTGTAAATTCAAAGTCAATGAACAAAAATTGTTGATGCTGATTATCCACACCTAAACCTCCTTTGTATGTTACTCTACCAATGAAAAACGCTTCTTTTCCGTCGAATCGATTTGGGTGATTTCCCCGTTGTGGACGGAAATCACAATCGATCCAAATTCCAACTTCTCCAAGGTCGATAAAATATGTTTCACTTTTGATTCATCAAGCTGCGCCATTTAACTCCCCCTCGTTAGATGTATATCATTCATTGCCAGTGGTTGACCAGTATGGCAATTTATTCATTTGGCCAAAAAATCAAATGCGCTTTGGCGTATTTGCGCCCGATTTTAGGCCCACAGGA
>NZ_JBALOX010000029.1:21081-46768 GCF_036965165.1 Bacillus sp. JJ1521
GTCTTTGATCTTACTGCTAGAAAATTCCTTTGAAAAATCGAGGCATCCGCCGGAGGCTTTAATTTTATCAGTAGAAGTAGAACTTCTACTGAATAAAATTAAAAAACCCTCTTCTGATAAGAAGAGGGCATACGTGAATAATTCAAATACACTCTTCTTATCTTTCAAGCTTAGCGCTTGCTGGAATTGGCACAGTACAATAAGTCTGTTGCCGAGGCTTCGAAGGGCCAGTCCCTCCACCTCTCTGGATAAGAATAAAATGGTAATTTAATTGTTGATATTTAAGTTACACTCAAATTTACTTCCTGTCAATCACTTTGTTTAAAAATTTCCAAAAGAGAGAACTTTTAGTTATTTAGTCATAGTTACACAGCACAAAGAACTCAAGTGGTTACAATTATTTTATATATCCGAAGCATTCGCTCGAGTTCGTTCTTTTCTTCAATAGGCAATATTCTCTCCGCTAACGGAAACAGCATATTTTCTTCCTTGGCGAAGTGTTGTGTTAGTGTAGCATATGCTTGGACCGCGTATACGGTAATGGTTTGTGCTTCGTATGCATCCATTGTTTCCTTCGCTTCTGCAGCTTCATCTAAAAAATCCTGAAGATGCTGTTCCGCCTTATGATGCTCATATTCCATCGTTTCGATTGTATGATCATTTTCTCCAAGATGGTGATTCATCATCGGGAACAAGCCTTCTTCCTCACGTTTCGAATGAGCGGCTAACTGACTATTGAAAGCTGAAACCCGCTCGAATAAATCCCAAAATAATTGCAGCACTTCGGGACCGGCTTCAAACTCTATTTCTTCCGCAATCTCATAGAAACGGTCCATGTGTGCTCTCAAAGAAATATGTTCATCCTTTAATTGTTGCAGTGGAGCACTTAATTCAATATTAGGATCCTCTATTATCATTTTAACCCTAGCCTCCTTCACCATTTTTTCGTAACTTATCATTACCTTTTCTTATAGCATATGCTAAATGCACGAAAAATTTAGTGATAGGAATCACGGCAGAGGAGGAACGGGCCCTGTGTCCCTATTTTCGCTTTCTTTTTTCCCAGTTGTTTTTTAGTTCGGGATTTGCGTGTGGAATGACAAAGGTTTCGATTACATGGTTTACGGGTTCTTCGTTTACTAGGTTGTATGTAGAAAGTTTTACTTTTTTATTATTTAAGGTTTGAATCTTAATATATTTTAAGGAAGCTCCCCCCCAATAAATATCTTTTATTTCGCTTATTGGGATCGCTTTTTTCCGACCTTTCAACTTCCCATCTTCAACCGTGAATAAAGCCTTACCGCTCAACATAGCAGATAAAACCTTTAATAAAATGCCTCCGCAAAATAATGTACCGACGATTCCGATGATGATTCCAAAAAAGCCTCTTAAAATACTTGTATTAGGTACAATATAAAAGAGGATAAAAAGTGATACTACAGTCATTAACCCACTTATAAAGACCATACAACCTGCCCAAAGTGGCAGATAGACCACTTCAACCTTATCATTCGTTATTTTTATATTATTTTCCATGTATAAGCTCCTCCTTTTTTTCCTTAATAGCTACTACGTTGTTTTCTAAGAGGAGTTCAATACTTTTTGTATTACATGGTTGAACCTCGAATAGGTCATCCACCTTCTCAATTATCCAATTATCATTTTTTCTGTTCGAAAACATGACAATATTTGTTGCATAAGGCTCCTTGTTTTCGTTAAACTTTAAAAATAGCAAAGTATTTAATAAACCATTTGTCTCTTCCAAAATTTCATTAAAAACTTTCTTCTCTCCCTTGAGTGGCGGTTGTTCAAATTTAACAGTATTATCATTTAACGCTAAAAGTACTTGCTCAAATTCCTCTTGTGATAACTGTAATGGATTTTGTTTCTCCGTACTTTCTCCTATTCGATAATACTCAGTTATTGTGTTGCTAACATCCTCGAATGTGACAAAAGTAAATTCATGTACCATTTCATCATAGAGCAAAACGTGTTGAATTATGCCCTTTTCACCAATGTGAAAGGAGAGCTGTTCCTCTCCTTTACCATCTTCAGCGTGACGTGAGGCCTTAATAGATAGTTCTGAATAATTTAGGGTTGAAATGATACTTTTTAAATCATCTGATAGAGTAAATTTATGATTTTCATAATGTACTAGTTTTTTAGCTAATAGAGATCGACAAGTGATTTGAAGCAGCAGATCCATTTTGTCATCATCGAGTTCTCCAAAATAGACTAGTTTAAGTGCATTTCCTTGTTCGAAATATCCCTCACTATAAAAGCAATAGATTAATTCTTCGATTGAAAGTGAAATTTGTTCCATTTTGTCCTCCTATTTTTCACACAAAAAATCTATATGATTCCTATTCCTTTACTAGTCCCATCTTCTTAACCAAAGCCGAAGAACTTTTTAGAACCACTTAATAAATCTCCCGCGAAGTTCTTTACATTGTTAAAACCTTCTTTTACTTTATCAACGCCTGAACGAACTCCTTCTGTAACCGTATGAATTTGATCTTTAAAATTAACTGCCACATCCTGTGCCCAGCCGGATGTTTTTCCTGCGATAACATCTCCAGCCCAGCTACCTATGAAGCCACCGATGCTAGCACCGACAACAGTTCCTACTGGGCCACCAATAAGAGTTCCCAAGGCACCGCCAATAACAGCTCCTCCAACGGATGCACCTGTTACAACCCCAGTTTTCCAAACTGCTTCACCAACAACCTTTGCATTTTCCTCTTTTAACTTTTCAACGTTCCCACCATAAATGGAATAGTTTTCACTAATTTTAATAGTAGCACCGACTGTCTCAGTTCCAGCCGTTATCACACCAGCTAAAAGGGCATTAGATTTTACCACTTTCAATCCTGATTTTAAAATTCCGCCGGCATGATCTTTTACAATTGAAAGTCCGTTTTTTAGTGTTGTTCCACCCTGTTGAAGAGCCTGTTTCAATCCCGTAACATTGTTACTAAAGTTAACAATGTCACTAGGGAAGAAATTTGCTAACCTCTTATAAAGATGCTCTGATAATGGTTTACTTCCGTACCTAAGAGCTCCATAGGGACTAACCATTAATTTTGCCAAAAAGTGGAACTTCGAATTCTCAATACCTTTGATTGCACTACCTAATGGAAGTTTATATTTTCCAACTAACACATCATCTGCTAAATCAAAACGACGGAGTAGTCCCTCAAGCTGTGTATATTTAAACCCAAGGAGGTGCATAACCCCAGCACCAGCAGAATACTGCAAACCATGTAGTAGATCCTGTATTCGTCCAACAGTATTATTGTAAAATTCATATGCATCACTTGCATAACGCTCTTCTAAAGCCTTTTTTATTAAATTGGTTTCATCGACAATTGCTTTTCCTTTATTATTGACCCTTGCCTCGGTCTCTGAGTACTTTGCAACTGTTGTAGAAGTAAATGTCTTGACCCGATTGACCATATTTTCTACATGTTCTAATTCACGACCAACTCCTGCAAGACTTGAGCTAATTCCGCTTCTAGCTAATATTTGGGGATCTATGCTACCACGTATTGTGGCAATACTACTTTTCGTGCTGGCCAGTTTTGAGAGACTTTGACTCAAATCCCCAATTGAACTATTCACTGCATTTGTTTTAAACACAATTTTTGATGACAAGATTAATCACTTCCTTTTATAAACATTCTTCTTCAGTTAAATCTGTTGCTATTTATATGTCTCATCGATTTTAATCTTTATTCCTAAAAGTTGAAAAACTTTCCATAACATTTCAATTATAAAAGAATGTAAGCACGGAAGAAATAATCTCTTTGACCTATACCAATGCGAAATCTAGTAAAAACCTACTAGATAACAAGGCAGTTCAAATTAGGACATAGGGATAGGTCCACTGTCCCAGAGTTTATTCTTCCTCAAAAACCTTTTTGTAAAAAAGTGGTTGGACGCGGTATCTGTCCCCGCGTCCTAAAATAAATTAATTAAATATTGAATTTTATCAAAACATCGCTAAAAAAATAGTAAAATATTTTGAAGGCTTAACTTTAATTTAATAACTTAGGGAGCGCGTATTATGCTCATAAAGAACTATTATCATAGAATTTTCGTAAACAATGAAGTGAAGGATTTCCTCATAGAAAACAAACTTCTAGTATTTAGTCGTTTAAAGCTAGTATCTCTCGGTCTCATCCTTATTTATGGATATTATTTGTATTGTGATTTCATTTTGTATAAAGGGATATCTGATTCCATTTTTAGATACACCCTTGCTGCCATTCATTTATTTGGTTTTTTATTATCCATATGTTTTTTAGGCTTCTATCCTAAATACAAAAACAATCTACGGTTTATATATTCAAACTGGTCTACTTTTATAATCCATTTTTATATTACGATGTACGTGTTCATGGGTGTTCTTGCATCCCTCAATAGCCAACGTCTAACGGGAAATATCGATGCTTACGTCATTATCTTAATTAGTGTGGCTGTTTTGTTTCCAATCCGACCTAATCACTTTTTAATGATAGTCATTTCAAACCATGTCGTATTTCTAGTGTTTCTATCAAACTTTAGCCACGAAACCTATACTCTAGCTTCAAAACAAATTAATACGACAGCTACAGTCTTAATTTCATGTTTAATTTCCTTCACCCTTTATTTTTTTAAAAAGGAAGGATATATGAATCAATTAAGACTAAAGGAAAATGAAGTAAACTTGCAAAAATTATTTAGAATAAATCCTCTGCCACTTTTCTTAGTTAACCAAGGTAATGGTCAAATTCTATTGATTAATAATGCTGCTTGTGAATATTTCAACATAACTGAAAGTGATCTATATACCCGGGATATTGCCACTTTACTTAACTTGAATGAAGATTGGTCAAAAATGAACGAAATACTCAAATCCTCAAGAAGACTCAAAAACTTTATGGTAGAACAGCGCAACCATCTTGAGGTATCTAGATGGATATTACTAAATGTGGAACGAATCGATTATAAAAATGAGGATTGCCTACTTATTGGTCTAACCGATATTACGGAACTAAAAAGAATAGAAAATGAGTTAACTAAGCAAGCATCCATAGACCCTCTTACTGGTGTTCACAATAGAAGGTTTGGCATGGAGTTTTTACAAGATACATTAAACAGAGTAAATAATGAAAATATAGAGTTCACATTATGCTTTATTGATATAAATAATTTAAAAATAGTAAATGACAAATTTGGTCACCCAGTGGGGGATTCATTAATTCAAATAGTTTGCAATGTCATTAAAAGTGAAATAACCGATCTTGATGTTCTTTTTCGCCTTGGAGGAGATGAATTCATTGTCATCTTTTTCTTAAAGACTCCATCTGATGTGGAAAAGACCTGGAATAATATAATATCTTCTTTAAACCAATTAAATCGCACGAATAAAAATCCTTATCACATTTCAGCTAGCCACGGATTATTTCATGTTAAACCAGGAATGGATACTTCGATAGATTGTATTTTAGATATGGCTGATAAGGAAATGTACAAAGAAAAGACGTTACAAAAAGTAAACTAAGAGAATAATGTCAACTTACACTCTTTCATTCGTCCCTACTTATAGTAGTGGGGACTTTTTTAAGTTTTAATAATGCCTTTATGCCCAATTTTTATTTCATCCTTACAATCTTTTAACAAGTAATCCAATTATTCTTAACAAATACTAAATACTCTTTAAATATTGCTAGGTTACGATCATTATATCCGTCGAATCATTTTGGATTTGGATAGAAAAGAAAAGCTGGAGGCAATCAGATGAAGAACGATAAAAAGCTAAAAATGTTCAGTAAAATTCTTTTAACTGGATTTTTACTAGGTTCAGTTAGTTCAGTAACTGGCAATCAAGCACATGCAAAAATGGACATTCCAAATTCCGATGGGGTTAAAAAAATTGCGGGCTATAGCATTGGTTTAACCAATGAGGATGGCGGTGTTGCTGAAATTGTTAAATATAATTCTGCCAACAAAAAATTTTACGTTATTAACGGTCATGGACAGACAATTGATATTGTTAGTCTTAAAGATTTAACCTCTACAGACACAGTGCAAGAACTGAAAAAAGAAAAATCTATTAATATTGCAGATGTAGTGAACTCTGATACTTTTGCTTATGGAGACTTAACAAGTATTGATATTAATAGCTCTAAGGATGTAATTGTTGCCGCGGTTCAAGATGCGGATTATTCAAAAAACGGGAAAATAGTTGTAATGAATCCTGAGGGTGAAATTCAAAAAACATTCGATGCTGGTGTTCAACCTGACATGGTTAAGATAACATCCAATGGAAAATACATCTTATCAGCGAACGAAGGGGAACCACGTGAAGGTCTTAATGGAGATGACCCCAAGGGATCGATTACGATTGTCGATACAACATCTGGTAAAGTTAAACACCTTACTTTTGATGATACTAGTGTAATTGATAACGATGTACATATTCGTAATAATGGGACAAAAGCAGATGCTAGTAAGGATTTTGAACCTGAATACATCGCGATTTCAAAAGATGGTAAAAAGGCATATGTTTCCCTACAAGAGAATAACGCAATTGCCACAATTGATATTAAAAAAGGCAAGGTTTTATCAGTTAAATCTCTTGGTTATAAAGACCACTCTTTATCAGGAAATGAATTGGATGCAGCTAGAAATGATAAGATAGAAATTGAAAGACTACCGATTTTAGGATCTTATATGCCAGATGGGATTGCGCATGTAACCATCCGTGGTATCGATTATCTTATTACTGCTAACGAGGGCGATGCAACAGAGTGGCCAGAGGATGACTCTGATTTTATCAATGTTGCCGAATTTAAAGATGTTAAGGATTCAATTACACTTAACACTAGTCTATTTAAAGGAATGACAGCAGCAGAATCACAAACTACATTCGATAGAATGAAAAATTCAAAGGATTATAATAAGCTTGAGGTTTTAACAGATCGTGGAAATGATGCCATCTATACATTAGGAGGACGCTCTTTCTCTATTTGGAAGGCTGATACAATGGAACTTGTCTATGACAGTGGAAGTGATTTCGAAACAATCACAGCGGAACGTTTCCCTGAAGTATTTAACTGGTCTAACGACGATAATGCATTCGAAAAGCGCAGTGCAAAAAAAGGACCTGAGCCTGAAGATGTGAAAGTTGGTATGATTGGTAATCAAATATATGCATTTGTAGGACTAGAGAGAATCGGTGGTGTCATGACATATAACATTACCGACCCACAGAATCCACAGTTTGTAAACTATTTAAATACTAGAGATTTTTCGCAAGTGATAGCTGGTGATGTTGCACCTGAAGGACTTGAATTTATTGCACATAATGAAAGTCCAACTGGAAATCCACTCGTTTTAGTAGGAAACGAAGTAAGCGGCACTGTCTCTGTTAATGAAATCCAAGTAAAGCAAGGGAAGCCTGAAAAAACACATCCTGTAAAGAATAACAATCACGAAAACAAACTTAAATAACAATTTATCTAGTACGCAAATATTAGTAGTCATAAAACCTAAAACACACGTCGCCTATCTCTTTGGGATAAGGGACGTGTGTTTTATTTTCAAAAACCTTTATTTAACGGAAAAGCTACTTAATTAGCAACCGAATGCTCTTTAGCTTTCTCCTTTTCTTTAAATCTTCCAATTATTGCACCGCCAAAGAATCCAATTATTGCTGGAATTAACCATGCGAACCCCTTACTGCTCAATGGAATCATCCCAATTAACCGAGATAAAAACGGTATATTTACGGCTGATGTGATAGCTTCAGTTACGCTAATAATCACCGTTAATAACACGGCTCCTTGAAAGGAGGCAGTGTTTGGTAAATGCCTATGGAAGATCCCAACCAATATGACTACTATACAAATCGGGTAGATTGCCAGATAAAGCGGTGTTGCTATAAAAATGATTCGATCTACACCCAATAATGCAATGGCAATGCCGAGTACACAAACAATGGCCGCGGTTGTTTTATAACTTAGTTTCCCATTTGTTAAACTATCAAAAAATTGAGCAACCGCTGTAGTTAAGCCAATCGCAGTAGTCAAACATGCTAATGCCACCACGATCCCTAATCCGTAAAGCCCGCCTTTACCTAATATCGTTTCTACAATCCCTAATAATAGTTCGGCCCTATCTATGTTTTGTGGATACATCCCACTACCTGAAGCCCCTAAATATAAAAGCCCCGAATAGATGATAACTAAAAAAATAAAGGCGACGAGCCCGGCATATGCGGTCATTTTATTTCTTTCCTTTTCAGACCGATATCCTTTGCCAACAATATGTGTAATAAACACACTTGCAACCATAAAACTTACTAATAAGTCTCCAGTTTGATATCCACCAAGAAAGGCATTAACAAAACTACTTGAGATTTCTGTGTCCACTGGTTCTCCAACCGGCGTTATGACTCCATTTATGATAATAGCAATTAAAATGACGACTAATGCTGGTGTTAAAAAAGCTCCCAATTTATCGATAACATTATTCCTGTCATTTACAAAATAATAAGTTAACGCGAAGAAAATGATGACAATAGGTGCTGCCGGAATCGATGGGAAAACTGCCTGAATACCTAATTCATGGGTAACAGCCCCTGTTCTTGGAATGGCGATAAAGCTTGAAAATAACATAATGCCTAGCAGTATCCATTGTGAAAATTTAGGATGTACTTTTTTAGTCAATTGATCTACGGTACCCCCTGCATGAGCGATAATATAAATCGCTATTATAGGGAAAATGACCCCTGAAATAATAAATCCGATGCTGCCGCTAAACCAATCTGCACCCGACTGCAACCCTAAAAATGGTGGAAAAATTAAATTCCCTGCCCCAAAAAATGTTGCAAAAAGCGCGAGTCCAATTATAATGCTATCTCTTAGAGGTTTTTTCATATGTAAATCAGCCCTTTTCTTTTATGTAACTATTTGTTTGAATTACTTTTCAAGAATTTCTTATTAGATAACAGTAGAAAATTTCGAATTCCAAATCAAATGCGCCTTGGCGTATTTGCGCCCGATTTTTAGGCCCATACCATGTGGGTCATGAAGACGTTGCCACAGGACGTGGCGTTTTTAGTCTTTGTTCACTTTATCGGGCATTTACTAGTAGTTGCCCTCCATGAGGGCTTAGTACCAGTTAATGCGGGAAAAACTACCATTGAAAAATCGTGGCATCCGCCGGAGGCTTTAACTTTATTCAGTCGGGGTTTGGACCCCCACTAAACTTTTTACTCATTCTACATTCAACCCCCTCTTATTGTAGAGGACTTCTGCTGAATAAAGTTAAGCAATTCGATTATTCCTCCTTTTCTGAAATATTTGGATAGACTTTGCTGCATTGGCTACCTCGTGCTGGTAACAGTACAGTTATTTGAAAATATTTTTTAAATATAACACATAATTCACAAAAATGGAAATTCAATCTGTCACTCTGACCCATTAAATAAAGTCCGTATAATTGATGGAGAGGATGGGAAATTCATAAATGAGAGGGTCTAAAAAGGGACAGGTTCACTGTCCCAGCTTCTCAAAATGAAGGGGTGCGGAATCGGGGTTTCTAATTTACTCCTAATACTCAGGGCAGTATCTGGATAATCTGTGGTGATTGCGTCAACCTGGAGACTTAGTATATATATAACCCATTTGTAAAAACAATTGTAGGACGCAGCACTTGCGTCCCTCACTCTTATTTTGCATTTTCCAATTCTAGTTTTGCTTTTTCAATCTTTTTTAATCGAACAGCTTCTGAGACTCTTTCATGGAGATCTTCAGCAGTTTCAACTGTGAATTCTCCGTTTGAAATAATTTGTTTTAATTCTTTAATAGTGGAGCATGGTTTTTCAAGTACTGTATAAACCGCACCAAATTGCTTGTAATGATGCGTATCACTTCCACCCACAACTGGTTTATAAAGTTCCTCAGCAAATGAAAAAACATCGCTTATATTTTCATCGATTCCACGTGTATGTAAATCCTTTCCATTTAAATCAAAAGCATCTAACTGCTGTAATAAGATTGGTTCTATTCCTAATAAGGGTGTACTTGGTCTAAAAGGATGAGCACCAATGACCAGCATGTCATACATAGATACAAAGTTTAATAATTTTTCAAACGGAACAAACCGGCCTTCCTCGGTATAGTTGTCTAAGCTAGCACGTAAGGCCCTCACATCTACACGATCGCCGATACATAAAATGTGACCAACCTCTTGGATATCTACTTCCATTCCCGGAAAGACCTTTAACCCTAAAACGTTATAATAGCCATCTTCATAAGGAAAGTTTTCATCTAACGTATCATAAACCTCTTTAAAATTTTTCGTATTAAAATGTTCCGTTAGCGCAACAGCATCTAGACCACTTTCTAGGGCATGCTTCGCCATATTAATATAAAAATCAAGTGAAAAATCAAATCCCTTTGATAGTTTTCCATGTGTATGAAAGTCAAATCTCACTATTAAAGCACTCCTTTATAAAACAAAATGTAAGCAATGTACGATGATTAAATAAAAAAAGGTAATAAATATAAAGGCATAATCATGATAGGTTATTTTTAAATAACTGGTTTTTAGTTGGATGAGATTGCGATTATTCGCTCCATATGTAAAGCCTTTTGTTTCCAACGCTTCTACCGTTGTTCGAGAACGCTTTGCAGTGTTCAAAATTAACGGATAAAAGGAACGAATAAAGATAAATAAGAAATACACAATCTTGCGCCAATATAGAATTCCATTCCGTTCAGGCGCCTTTCCCCTCAGGCGATAAGAAAGAATGATTTGTTGAAACTCCTCAAATAAAGTAGGTAAAATACGATACCCATAAGCAATACTGAAAGAGAGTTTATCAGGAAACCCTAGTCTCAAAAGTGCATCACTAAATCGTTCTGGATTCATACTACTAAAAACAGAAACACTTGCTAGAGAAATAGCTGCTAGTTTAATACTTAACCAAAACATGGGAAGTAACGCCGCAAAATTCCCTCCGAATAATAAAGAAATTAGAAAAAGGAGCCCTACTTCCCCAATTAGCCCTAGCACAAGAACTGTAATAATCAGCGGACTTACTTTAGCTTTATAGGTTAAGTACACCATAAAACAAAAATATCCAATTAAAATAATATGGCTATAAATGAACCATGGTACTATTGCAAAATAGCAATACCAAATGAGTAAGACACGTGGGTCAAGCCTCGTTAACAAATTATCTTCAACACTATAGGCTGTTCTCACAAGTTCATGTTTAATATATTCCAAGGAAAACTTATCCATTTCCAACTAATTCACCTCGTTCTTCAGCAAAATTCCAACATTCCACAAAGGAATCAATTGTTAATTGTAATGGAATTTGAAGATGTTTACTTAGTGAAACAATCTGTGGAACTACTAAACCAGCACGATCCAAGATGTCTTCTTGCCCAAACACATCAGTCGTTGAACCATCTTTAATAAGTTCACCATCATGCATGACAAGAATACGTTTTGCCCATTCTGCGACAAGCTGCATATCATGAGTAGCAATAATAATCGTATCAACTTTCTCTTCCAGCTTTTTAAGCATTTTGATTACATTGTTCTTCGTGGCAATATCTAGATTCGCAGTTGGCTCATCTAAAATCATGATTGAAGGGCTCATCGCAACTCCAATCGCCAACGAAACACGTCGTTGTTGCCCACCACTTAGTAATCGAGCATCACGATCTTGAAGTTCAGTTAAATCGAAATCGGCCAAAATCTGATCCACTTGTGTTAAGTAATCCTGAATTCCCCTTGCCTTCAAATAGTATTCAACTTCCTTCCGAACACTATCATCGATAAACATCTCTTCAGGGTTTTGGTAGATATATGCTACGTGATTCGATAGAATTTCAGGCGTATAATTCTTGATAGGATGATTAGAAAACTCCAACTCTCCATCCGTAAGTTTGACAATCCCGCTGATTACTTTAAGGAGAGTTGATTTACCAGACCCATTATTTCCGACTATTGCAATTTTATCTCCCTTAAAAAATGTAGTCGAAATCCCTTTTAGTGCTGCCTTTTTTTGTTTACTAATGGTTCGATAGTGAACTGCTATATCTCTCAAAGATAGAACCTGCTCTTTATTCTCGTGTTCCGCCGTTAATGCTTCTGTATAGAAAGAAGTTTTATCACTAAAATAATCCACCGCTTCTTCCAATGTAATTGGGTAGTCAGAGTTTTTATCTACACGATAAGCGGCTATGGTTACTTGGGGTGGATAAATTTGTTTGGAAACTAAATCTTCTACACTTGATAGAGCCTCACGGACATTTTTCTTCCAACATACTTTCCCTTGATCCATTAAGACGACGTTGCTGCAATAATTTGCAATAAATTCAGCATGATGTTCAATTGTGATGATCGTTACCCCGTATACTTCATTTAAATGCTTTAACACTTCATATATTTGCGTAGCGTGCTGGGGATCAAGCTGTGAAACAGGCTCATCCACAATGAGTATTTTTGGTTTCATCGCAATTGCGCCTGCTAAAGCGAGTAAATGCTTTTTCCCTCCACTCAATTGCCAAGTAAACTCATCGCTTACATCAGTGAGATCTGTAACTTCTAGGGCCCATTTTCCTCGCTCTTTAAAATCCGATAACCCATAATTTAATGGGGCAAATGAAGCATCGTCAATCACCGTTGGACGTAATAATTGATTCTCAAAGTCCTGGTAGACATATCCGATTAGTTTTGAAAGCTCCGCTACATCATGTTTAGAAGGATCCAATCCATTCACGATGACACCACCTGAAAAATCACCTACATAAAATCGTGGGATAAGTCCATTCATTGTTTTGCAAAGGGTTGATTTTCCCGAACCATTTCCGCCGATAATCGCAAGAAACTCCCCTTCATTGATTGTTAATGAAGCATTATTTAATACTTTTGTATCACTACCAGGATATTGGAAACTTACATTTTGAATTTCAACTAATGGTTTAGCCTGCACGGTTGATATCCTCTTCCGCTTTCGTTTCTTTGCCCTTTTTTAGTAGAAACAGAATGATAGCCAATGAGAAAACAGCGGCCACACCGATCACAATCCAAATTACCTTGTCACCATATAAATCTACAAACTCCGGCTCCCAGACAGCAAATTCAATATCCATTTCACTTAGTGTTTCCGCACCGAAAGCTACAGCTGCTAAGATAATGCTTGTTACGATAAACTTCGGTGTAAATACTTTTCCTGCAGAAATTCGAACTTGACTTGTACGAGGCTTCATCCCTAGTAAAGGTTCAATTTTTCCATATAATCTTGGAACTAAGTACATCGTTGGAAGTAAAACAAATAATGTTCCAGTGAAGATTAAATCAGTTAGAAATTCGACTCCTTCGACAACGACTATACTCTCTGCTAACCCTTCAACTGCTTCGAAATCTTCTACCCCAATAACCACCTTTAAGATATCTACCAATGTAGCAAGTACAAGGAAAATACCATAACCAGTGATTGCTGCAAACCCTACTTGTTTGATATTTTTAGGATTACGAACCATCATTCCCCCAATTGCCATTCCAAGTGAAAATAGAATAAACTTTTCAATTTCTCCAATTCCACCAAATTGTCCAAGCATGAGTTCACCAAAAATAATTTCACCTGTTGATGCACCAATGGCGGCATAAAGTGGATGGAATAAAATACATAATGTCAAAGGAATGAATGCAAAAGCATCAATCTGCAATTCGATTGGACCTAGTTTTAATGAAGGAACTAATTCTGTAAACATATTACTTAACCCGTATAGACACATTGACAAAATAAAGACCATCATCTTTTGAGACTGCGTTAATTCATATGACTTTTTCAGCATAAAACTTCCTCCTAATCTATTTATCTCCATCATTGTAAGCAACCATTGTTAACCTCGTATTAACATATTTTGTTATTAGAGTAAATTAGAGTAAAGGATGGGACAGGGGGATATTTTCATCAGCCCAGGAATTTTTTATAAAAAATAGTAGGACGCGGTAACCGCGTCCCTTTGAACTCTTTATACTAGCTTTGTCTGTTCGTTTCTAATCCGTATTGCCCTATCCGGAAAATCAGTTATAATAGCACCCACTTGCATTCTAAGTAATCTATCAATCTCATTTGGTTCATTGACAGTCCAAACTCTTACTTTATCGTAATGATCTTGCAAACACGCCTCGTTGTCTTCATTTGTCCTCTTGTTAAGATAATTTATTATTTCTATTGGTAAGTACATAGGGAATTGTTTGTTTAATTGTAGTAGCTGCTGAAATATCTCTCTTTGAGGTAAGAGTATCGATTTGTTTAAATGTAAAGCTTCCAAATCTAACACATTAAGATAATCGTGTGGAAGGGAAATTCCATCATTTAGTAACCAAGCTATTTTCACACTTGGATCGAGCTGCTTTATTCGTAAAATCGAAGGCAAATGGAACGAAGAATAAATCACATTCCGATTGTTTCCATACTGTTCAACGATTTTTAAAATCTTCTCCTCAATTCCTACGTAAGGGACAGAATAGGTTTTTAATTCAATATTAAGTTCAATCTGAAACGGAGCCAATACGTCTAGAACCTCTCCCAAGGTTGGTACCTGTTCGTTATCCCAGGCTTCTTCATACTCTCGATAGTGAGTGAAGGGTTTTCCTGCACTATATTGTTTGATTTCTGCCAAAGTCAAATCTTTAATCCAGCCCACACCATTTGTCGTTCGGTCAAGAGTTTCATCATGAATCACAACAACTTCCCCATCTCTTGTTAAATGAACGTCTAATTCTAACCCATCAACACCTTGCTCAATCGCTGTTTTAAAACTTAGTAAAGTATTTTCCGGATATAGTCCCTTAGCTCCACGGTGTCCATAAATTTTTGTCATCGATACCCTTCCCTTCTTTTCGTTTTATAAAAGAAAAAAGTGTGGTATACACACTTTTTTCTCGTTCAATACAATCGATCAATTATTTAGCTCTAGCTTTATTCGCTTGTTCAATTGCTTTATTGAATTGATCCACTGCTGTACTGTAAGCTTCTTCTACAGATCCGCCATTATATACGGATTCAAGAGCTGTTTCCATTACTTTTCTTCCTTGAGGAAGCATATCCATTAATGCACCTTGTGTAGCAAATGATGATTTAGCTGCTTGCAATTGTTCAACTGTTACACGTAATTGTGGCTTTGCAGTATGAGCATCTTTTACTAATTGTTCCTCGTATGCATTTGGGTTAATAGCAAAATACCCTGTACCAACATGCCATTTAGCTTGAACTTCAGGAGTTTGTAAATATTTCATAAATTCCCATGCTGCTTTTGTTTCTGCTTCTAGTTTTTCATCAATCATCCAAAGGCTTGCTCCCCCAATTACAACCCCTTCACGCTCCTTATTTTCAGGGTGTGGAAGGAAAGCAATCCCTACTTCAAAAGGAGCATTATCGATAACATCTCTTGCACTTGCTGAAGATTGCAAGAACATAGCTACATCTCCTGCTAAGAATCCAGCAACCATGTTATCACCATTTGTTCCATAATTCGCAAATGTACCGGCATCTACCATTCGTTTAACCCATTCAAAAATGGACTTTCCTTCTTCCTCTGTCCAGCCAATTTCAGTTGGTGTATCCGAACGACCGTTGTCATTGTTTAGTAGTAATGCACCTTGATTTGCTAATAATTGCTCCCATAACCAGCCATAAGCTTGTAAAGCGAAGCCTTTCATTTTAGGATTTGATTCAGCAATTGCTTTACCGGCTTTTTCAACTTCTTCATAAGTTGCTGGTGGTGTTTCTGGGTCTAAACCAGCCGCAGTAAATGCATCCTTGTTATAATACATAACTGGTGTAGATGAGTTAAACGGCATTGAATAAAATGTTCCATCTAATGAGTAGTAATTAATAATGTTTTCTTCTAATCCACTCATATCGTAACCATCAGCATCTACTAATTCCTGAATCGGTTTGATATTACCACTATTAATCATAGACATCGTTCCAATTTCAAACGTTTGGATCATGGTTGGTGCACTATCAGTACCAGCAACAGCATTAAATTTAGTTAATGATTCATCATAGGTACCTTGGTACTCCGCATTTACTTGAATCTCTTCCTGTGAATTATTGAAATCTTCAACAATACTATTTAATGCTTCTTGACCCGCTCCACCCATGGAGTGCCAGAATGTCACTGTCTGTTTTTCACTTTTTTCTTTAGAATCCGAGCTTTTACCTGAATCTGAGTTATTGGAGCTATCTCCAGATGTAGAATCTCCTCCACAAGCTGCCAATAGTAAAAGCATACCTACTGCAAGTAACATCAGTATTTTTTTCATTTTAACTGCTCCTTTGTTTTTGGTATATTTTCGAGGGATTTGTTATTTTACTGCACCCTCTGTTAAACCTGTTTGTAGCTTCTTTTGTCCAAGGAAAAGTAAAATTAAGGTTGGGATGATTACGATAACTGCACCAGCCATAATAACGCCCCAATCATTTAATTGTTCCTGGGTTTGTAATTGCTTCAAGCCTATCTGCACGGTTCGGACCGTATCGTTGGTGGTAGCCAAAAGTGGCCATAGATACATATTCCAAGATGTCAAAAAACCGTAAATCCCTAATGTAACTAGGCTTGTCTTTGACACAGGCAGTACGACTGTTAAGTAAAATCTAAAATCACCAATTCCAGCAATTTGACTTGCTTCCCTTAATTCTTTAGGAATTTGTTTGAAATTTTGTCGCAACAAAAATGTTCCAAAGGTTGTTGCAAAGAATGGAATCGTTAAACCAGCATAGCTATTAATCCAACCTAAATCACGTATGATGTGAAAGTTTGGAATAATCGACGCCTCAAAGGGAACCATCATTGTTGCAATAAAAAGATAGAACAGAACATCTCTCCCTTTAAACTCTAAAAATACAAAAGCATAAGCTGCTAGACTTGATAAAGCCAATTGTCCAAGCATTATCGCAATCGACACTACAAAACTATTAAACAAATATTTAAATAAAGGAAAACGTTCAAAGGCAGCAACATAATTATCCACTATAAGTGTAGTCGGCATGCTAGCAGTCAAAATATCTTGGTTTGTCATGAAACTCATGACAATCGCCATTACGGCCGGACCGGCAATTAGAATGGCTGAGACGATCAACAATAGATAGAAGATTACTTTTCTTCCAAATGGCATCATCATTGATAGTGGACCCTCCTCTCACCCAGCTTAAATTGCAGTGCAGTCATCAATAAAATAAGAATGAATAACACAATCGCCTGGGCACTAGCTGAGCCGAATTGATAATTCACAAATGCCTCACGGTAAATGGAATATACAATCAAATTTGTCTCATTTGCTGGTCCGCCTTGGGTTAAAATATCGATTTGACCAAAGGTTTGGAACGAATTAATAATCGAAACGGTAATCACAAAGAATAATGTCGGTGAAAGCATTGGAACTGTGATTCTTCTAAACTTATAAAAATATCCTGAACCCTCAATATCTGCACTTTCATATAATGAGGTATCAATGGATTGTAATCCACCTAACAAAATTAAGAATGTAAACCCAATATTCATCCAAATCGTAGTAATCGCAATCGCAATCATTGCCCATTTTGGATCCGTAAGCCAGCCTATTGATTCTGCTCCAAAAACCTTAAGTATTTGGTTTAATAACCCCATCGTAGGGTTAAATAAGTACAGCCAAAATACAGATGCTGCAGCAACCGATACTCCCATCGTTGATGTAAAAATGGTTCTAAAAAAACCAATACCCTTTAATTTTTCATTGGAAATGACGGCTAAAAACAAACTGACAATAACCGTTGCAGGTACCGTATAAATCACAAATAAAAAAGTATTTTTAAAGCTTTTTAGAAAAATAGGGTCTGAAAACATATATAAATAGTTTTCCAATCCAACAAATACAGTTGTTGCTCCCTTTGCATCTGTTAAAAAGAAACTTAAATACATTGTCTTAAACAAAGGGTAAAACACAAAAACACTAAACAAAACAATAGATGGTAATAAAAATAATATCCCTTTGAGCATACTAGACATACGTTTTTGCTTTTTTGCTCGTTCAATTTGAACAGCAAAGGTTTCTTTTTCTTCAATGATTGGACTTAACATACTCATATCGCTATAACCTCTTGTTTCTTTCCAAGTTCAGCAGATTTAAGTAACTCTCCTGTATCTCCATCAAAGAATAATAGGTATTGGGGCATGATTTGTACAGGTACCTTTTGTCCGTAACGGACATCCCATTGTCCTGGCCATTTTGCCGTCCATAATTCTGAACCAACATCAAAAGAAATGGATGTTTCATTTCCTAATTGCTCTATATTAACTGCTTCTAAATATGTAAGATGATCTTCTTTTTCAAAACCTGAAAATAAATGCTCTGCACGAATTCCAACAACTAAGTTCCGATCTCTCGGCACATCCTTTACAATTATTGGATCGACTGATATATGTATTTGATTTTCTATAATGAGCTGGGAACTATCTTCCGAAAATACAGCATTCCCTAGGTTCATCTTTGGTGAACCGATAAATGACGCAACGAATAAATTTTCTGGTTCATTATATAAGGTAATCGGTTTACCCACTTGTTGGATTTTGCCTTCATTTAGCACCATTATTCGGTCACCCATCGTCATTGCTTCAACTTGGTCATGAGTAACATAGATCATCGTTAACCCTAGACGTTTTTGCAATCTACGAATTTGAACCCGCATATTTGCACGAAGCTTTGCATCCAAATTAGAGAGTGGCTCATCCATTAAACATAAAGGGGCATGACTTACAACAGAACGTCCAAGTGCGACCCGTTGTCTTTGACCTCCGGAAAGTTCCCTTGGTTTCCGCTTCAATAATTCGCTTAAGCCCAACATTTCTGCTGCTTCTTTAAGTCTTCTTTGCTGTTCTTGCTTCTCTACCTTTCTAGCACTTAAGCCAAACAGAATATTTTGCGCAACCGTTAAATGTGGATATAATGCGTAATTTTGAAAGACCATTGATAAATCCCGACTTTTCGGCGGGAGATGGTTTACTACTTCATTTTTAATCTTTAAGATTCCCCCTGAAATTTCTTCAAGCCCTGCTATCATCCGAAGCAACGTACTCTTCCCAGAACCTGAAGGACCGACAAGTACGAAAAATTCTCCTTCCTCAATTGAAACATTGATCCCATTTAATACATCTTTTTGTTTATCATACGATTTAAAGATGTCAGCCAACTCAACCTGACTCATGCCAATCCTCCTTTCGAATTACAAAACCATTTAATCACAATTAGTGCTCAAAAAAAGCTGATTTACAGATTCTTAGCAATCTTTAACACGAGGTTGAAAAAATGGGATTTAACTTCATAAACTAAACGAATTTTTTACAAAAAATAAGACCGATGCGCTATTTACATCGGGATAGAGGGCCATGTTTATCGTCCCAAGTATTTATTTTGTATTTGTAGAAATGGTCTGGACTCGGTATTTGTACCCGCGTCGCACCAAAACTTTTTATAAAAACTCTTTACTTCAAAAAGTAGAGCGTTTACAATATTACTGTAAGAACAAATATTTTCCATTAGGGGGTATGTATGATGAAAAGAATGTTAAACGTTTATCAAATAAATTTCATAGTACAGCCCATGGGGAATTTGTGAGTCTTCTTTACTTTTACATGAGAAAGATTGTAGTATAATCCAAATTATTATTTTGTTCATTCACAACCATGGGCTGCCGTTTCTCAGTCGATGGTTTTTTATTTTTTAGAATGAATTTTTTCATTTGAAATAAACCGTATTCGATGCGGTTTATTTTTTTACTTTAAAATTGGAGGCGCTACAATTGAATTTACAACTATTAGGATGGAATTCATATTTTGAAGATACTTTTGAAGAATACAAACAACAAGGATTTGAAGTTGCAAGAGTTGCATTAGAGCATAAAAGGCTATATAGAGTTTTATCTGACCACGGTGAGCTATTGGCGGAGGTGTCTGGCAAACTAAGGTTTCAAGCATTAGAACGTCAGGATTTTCCGTCTGTAGGGGATTGGGTTGTAGTTAGTCCAAGACTCCATGAACAAAAAGCAACGATTCATGGTATTTTACCCCGGAAAAGTAAGTTTTCCAGAAAAGCTGCCGGAGGAACAACTGAGGAACAAATTGTAGCCGCAAATGTTGATACAGTTTTCCTCGTAAATGCATTAAATGCTGACTTCAATGTCCGCCGGATTGAAAGATATGTGCTAACTGCCTGGGAAAGCGGAGCAAATCCGGTGATTATTTTAAGCAAAGCTGATTTATGTGACGATGTAGATGAAAAGATCGGGCAGGTTGAGACAGTCGCATTTGGTGTGCCCATCCACGCCATAAGTGCTGAACAGAATATCGGGATGGAGCAGCTTACCCCTTATATAAGCGAAGGAAATACTATTGCGTTACTAGGATCATCCGGAGTTGGAAAATCAACAATCACCAATGCTTTATTAGGACTGGATAAACAAGAAGTCCAAACGATTCGCGAAGGTGATGATCGCGGACGGCATACAACTACTCATCGTGAATTAATCGTCTTAGACAGCGGTGGAATTTTAATTGATACACCCGGGATGCGTGAGCTACAGCTCTGGGATGCTAATGAGGGATTTCACCAAAGCTTTTCAGATATAGAAGAACTATTCGAAAACTGCCGTTTCAGAGATTGCACTCATACGAAGGAACCTGGATGTGCTGTCCAGGAGGCACTTTCTGAAGGTACGTTGGATGAAGGCAGATTCACAAGCTATGTAAAACTGCAAAAAGAGCTTGCTTTCTTAGAAAGAAAAGAAAATCGACGTGTTGCACTAGCAGAAAAAGCAAAGTGGAAGCAAATCTCAAGCACCCAAAAAAAGAATAAAAATAAATAATTTAGTTTATCAAGTCAGCCTTAAGGCAAGTGGATTTTCAGCATGTTCCAATATCATTTGTGATTTGATTTTCTCAAAATATGGAGGGATATTATTGAAAACATTTTTTCGTTATAACTGGATGGTAAGAGAGGAATGGTATCGGTGGTGTGAAGAACTAAGTGAGGAGGAACTTCTACGCCCCAGAACTGGAGGAGTAGGCAGTATACTCCAAACACTCTTCCATATAATTGATGTGGAATGGAGCTGGATTCGCCTTTTACAAGGTAAAACAGATTATGAGGAGAGTTTTGATGATTTTAAAAGCTTGATTCTGGTTCGGAAATTGGACTCCGAATTCCGAAGCGAAGTGGAGAATTTTGTGAACAACTGGGATGACAGTATGGAAAATCAATTATTTTACGATACCCTACCAAACGGAAAAATTGTAACAGACACTTGGGGTGAGGTAATGCGACATGTTATAGCACATGAAATTCACCATATAGGTCAACTATCTGTCTGGGCTAGAGAAATAGGGAAAAAACCTGTGTCTGCAAATTTCATTGGTCGTGGCCTTATCTCTCAATCGAATAAATAAAAATATATAGAGCGAGGGCCGATTATCCCTCGCTTTTGACTTTAAGATTCTGCCATTACAGGTTTTCCTGCTTCTATTAATACTTTATTTTGACCTAGAAAAATGGCTAATATAACTATAAATATTCCCGTTCCTACTAGCAGCCATTCAATTTTGATGAAATCTGCAATTGGACCAAATATGAGCATTCCAAGTGGCATCATCGAGGTTGAGATCATCCCCATGACTCCAAAAACTCTTCCTAAATAATCTTCTTCTACTTTCTCCTGTAACATAACAGTGGCTGGTGTGTTAAAAATCGGCATGGCAACGCCAAATAAAGCCATGAAGGCAAAATAGATCCAGAAGTTCGGAACGATTCCAAGTGCAAAAGTACAAACTCCCATAATAATACTTGCGAATCCTAATGTTTTAATTTTATTTGGAAAGCCTCCCCAGGAAGCGATTATTCCTCCCCCTACCATCATGCCAATGGAGAAGGCAATTTCGATTGCTGCTAATCGCCATTCGTCAGCACCAAAACTGCGTGTAACCTGCAGAGGCGTCAAAAATGCCGCTGGTGCCATTAACACAAAGAATACCGCAAAGAATAAGAAGAATGTCTTTAAAAAGTTGTGGTTTTTCACATATTGTAACCCTTGTTTAAAATCACTAAAGTAGCTTGTTGTTTGTTTTTCAGTTGCCTTCTCATGTACAGAAATTTTCAAGAAAACAAGAAGTGTAAAAATCGCAATTGCTGCCGTAATGACATCGATGAAGAAGATCATTTCAATCGAGGTCAATCCTAATAGCGCTGCACTGACCATTGGTGATATGAACATAATCACTGCTTGAATACTTCCATTTGCTCCGTTCACCTTCGTCAGTTTATCCTTTGGAACAATTTGCGGTAGAATCGCACCGACAGCTGGCATTTGAATTCCCGTTCCAATGGCACGAACCGCTGCCATTACAAAAAGGAGCCAGATTGCATCAAAACCCATTAAAAAGAGAATCGCAAGGATTAATGTAGCAAATGCGATAAGTGAATCTGCTACAATAATCAGCATTTTACGGTTATAGCGATCCGCCCAAACCCCTGCAACTGGTGACAAAATAAAGGTTGGAATAAAACCACAAATGATAAACAACGTCATCATCAAACCGGATTCCGTCTTTAAAGTAATGTGCCACATAATGGCGTATTGAACCAAAGACGATCCAAAAAGTGAGATTGTCTGGCTACTTAAAAAGAGAACTATGTTCTTCAGCCAATTCTCCTTAAGATTTTTTTCTACTGTATTCATGAACTAACAACTCATTTCTGTTAATATTTTTTAAATATACACTTCACCTACATCCATCAACTTCGTGCCAATTCAAAATCATTCGTGTTTTTAGACAACAAAAAAAGAAGGAACACTCGCCCCCTCTTTTAAAATAACCGTTAAATATAGGTTTCCTTAAAATTAGACAGACCAATCCCGTTGCTCTGAACGTAGGCAGAGCTCTCATACGTATTCAATTAACGAATGAAAGTTGGGAATCGTAATCTCATTGATGCTGTCACAAGGAAAACCTCCATTTCTTTATAATCGATACAATAATAACAAAAGTGACCTTTAAATACAATTACTTTTTAGGCAGAGAAACAGTACATCTTCCCGTTTTCCCCCATAATAATAGACCCCCATACGGGAGTCTATATCCTTTTCAACCTTATTAAGTATAGGGAGAACTTTTACTTTTCCTCTTGATCCACAGCGTCATCGGCACCTTCCCCAACTTTATTACCCAATGCCCCGCCAGCAATAGCTCCAGCAACAGTACCAAGTGGACCTAACACAGATCCTACTACAGCACCCGCAGTTGCACCGGCACCAGTACCTAGTGCCTCACCAGCATTGATATCATCGCGATTACGTTTGTTGTCAGCCAATTATTCCACCTCCTCGTTTGGAAATGCTTTTGAAGTTCACATTTCCTTAAAGAATAGTTTGCTCAAAGTGATTACCCATTTATCACGAGTTTATTTCCTCATTTCCCCAATACGTTCAGTCACATTTAATTTATAACGTTTTTATCTTTTGTTTATATATAAGTAAATAAATTAAAGTAATGTTTGATCAACATTTGACAACACACTAACTTTAACTTAATATATTTGTAATTACACAAACAATTTTATATTACGTTTGCCTTATATTAAACTTTGAACGGACGTGTTTAAACAGTGGATATTTCAGAACGTTTTTGGAGCGCCTCATTAGAGGAACTTAAACAGGGGTATATTCAAGAGTCAGATTCATATATTTGCCTTTTATGTGGCGAGAAAATAGAAAAAGGAATCATTTACCCTCTAGAAGGAATTTTTTATGAAGCAGAGAGGTATATGCGTATTCATATCGAAAGTTCCCACCAATCCGTATTTGATTATTTAATAAACCTTGATAAAAAACTGACAGGACTTACCGATCATCAGAATCAACTACTTCGTCTTTTTTATCAGGGTAAAAGCGATAAAGAGGTTCAGGCTGAGATGGGAATTGGCAGTACCTCTACAGTTAGGCATCATCGTTTTGCGCTGAAAGAGAAAGAACGTCAAGCAAAGACTTTTTTAGCCATTATGGAGCTTTTAAAAGAGAAAGACCAGTATGCACCAGCATTTGTCCCGCCACATAAAACAGCGAAAATGATCGATGATCGATATGCTGTTACGGAAGCCGAACAACAAGCAATCAGTAGAAAGTTTTTACCTGAAGGGATAAATGGACGATTAATAAAATTTCCACCAAAAGAAAAACAAAGGCTTGTTATCCTTCGAGAAATTACAAAGAGATTTGAAAAGGATCGAATTTATACAGAAAAAGAAATCAATCAAATTTTACACGCAATATACGATGATTATATCTTGATTAGGAGATATTTAATCGAATACGGCCTTTTAGAAAGAAAATCAGATGGAAGTCAGTACTGGCTAAAAAAATAGTGGGACAAAGGGACAGGTTCCTTGTCCCAACTAGGAATACCCATTGAAAGGGAGAATCTAAAATGGAACGAAAGAAAGAATTGAAACAACAATACAAAGAAACCCCCATTGAGGCTGGTGTTTATCAGATTAAAAACAATCAAAACGGGAAGCTTTTCGTCGGAAGCACCAGAAATTTTAAAACGTTAAACGGGTTAAAATTCAGTCTAGATGCAGGCACAGCCTCACCTACGAACAAAGAGCTACAAGAGGACTGGAGTCATTATGGGGCAAGTGCATTCAGTATTGATATATTAGAAACACTCAAAAAGAAAGATGACCCGTATTTTAATGAAAAAGAATCCTTGTTAGAACTTGAGAATAAATGGTTAGACCAGCTCCGACCATATGAAGAACGGGGATATAACAAGAAGAAGACCCGTTAATTAAGGGAAAGAGGTTCATTGTCCCATGAATTTTTCGTGACTTTTCTGTAAAAAAATGGGGGACGCGGCTGTTCCCGCGCCCCTATATAGACTAGTTTATTAAACCATGTGTTTTCAAATATTCTTTAGAAACTTCAAAAGGACTTTTACCTTCTACATTCACTAGATAATTCATTTCTCTCATTTCATCATCCGTTATTTTCCCTGATAATTTATTTAAAGCCTCTGTGATTTCAGGATACTTCTTGACTGTTTCTTCACGTAATAATGGGGCCCCTTGGTAAGGTGGGAATAAATGTTGATCATCTTCCAACACTTTAAGATTATATTGTCGCAGTTCACTATCAGTTGAATAGGCATCAACTAAATTAATCTCACCTGATTCGACTGCTACATAGCGTAATTTCGGCTCCATCGTTACGAGATTGGGGAACTGAATGCCGTACAATGACTGGATACCTAGGTACCCATCTTCACGGTCTGAAAATTCCAAGGTAAAACCAGCATTAATTTTATCTTCTATACCTTTCAAATCGGAAATGGTTTCTAACCCATATTCATCCGCAAAATCATTTGGGACTGCCAAGGCATATGTGTTATTAAACTGCATTGGTTTCAGCAAGACCATATTAAAGTGCTCCAATAATCCATCCCTTGCTTGTTGATAGACCTGTTGGCGATCTGTACTGTTTGCTGTTTCTTTTAAAAACTCTGAAATGGCTGTTCCTGTAAACTCCGGATAAATATCGATGTCCCCCGATTTAAGTGCGTTGAAGACAAAAGACGTTTTTCCC
>NZ_JBALOX010000029.1:46792-53657 GCF_036965165.1 Bacillus sp. JJ1521
AATTCAACCTGCAAATCTGCTTCATCTTCAATTAAGATTTTATACATATTAATTAATATTTCTGGTTCTGAACCGAGTTTTCCGGCAATTACAATTTTTTGATCTTGATGTCCAAAAAACGGAGCTACGATAATAGCAAAAGCCAATAACCCAACCGTAGCAAGGGTAACAAAGACTTTTTTATATGATAAATTTTCAAATCTTTTTAGTAAATAATCAAATAGGATCGCAAGGAGTGCAGCTGGTATCGCTCCAAGCAAAATCAAATTTGTATTATTTCTATCAATACCTAGAAGAATAATATCCCCAAGCCCTCCAGCACCGATTAATGCCGCAAGTGTCGCTGTACCTACGATTAACACCATCGCTGTCCGGATCCCCGCCATTATGACTGGCATCGCAAGTGGGAATTCCACCCTAATTAACCTTTTTCTTGAGTTCATTCCCATCGCTTTTGCTGCTTCGATTAGTGAGGAATCCACTTCTTTAATCCCTGTATATGTATTTCTCAATATGGGTAGTAATGCATAGGCAACTAAAGCAATTATTGCTGGGACTTTTCCAATACCGAATAAAGGAATCAGGATACCCAACAGCGCTAGAGAAGGAATGGTTTGAATGACCGATGTTATGCCGATTATTCCTTCTGCAATCTTTTTATGCCTTGTTAAATAAATTCCAAGTGGAATCGCAATGATGACTGCAAAGAAAAGGGCGATAAAAGAAATCTGGATATGTTCTAATAATGAACTTACTAATTGATCTTTTCTTTCCAGAAAAACTTGGGTAAAATCGTTCATTTGTTAGCCCCCCTTCTCCAGTATTGTAGATAAATGTTTCATAACAGTAGTACGATCAATAATTCCGATTATATTACCATCCTTTTCCACCGTTAGATGTTCATGGTGTGACAGGATTTCCATAATCTCTTTCAATGGAGTGGAAACAGATACTCTAACAGAAGATATGTTCTCGACTTCATTTCCTTTTAATGGTTGAAGTATATCTTCCAATTTAATATCAATGGCCGAATTTTCACTTTTGCCTCCTACAAATTCTTTGACAAAATCATTTGAAGGATTTGTGATCAACTGATGCGGTGTTCCGATTTGAACAATTTTCCCTTCATTCATGATGCAGATTCGATCTGCTAGTTTTAATGCCTCTTGCATATCATGAGTAACAAAAACAGTGGTCTTTTTGAGGTTTTTCTTTAACTTTAATAGTTCATCTTGAAGTTTTTCACGACTTATTGGATCCAATGCACTAAATGGCTCATCCATTAATATAATCTCAGGATCAGCAGCAAGGGCCCGGATAACACCAACTCTTTGTTGTTGTCCTCCAGACAGTTCGTTAGGTTTTCTGTTAGCATATATTTCGTAGTCTAATCCAACCATATCCATCAGTTCAGAAATTCGTTGTTTAATTTTATCCCTTCTCCATTTTTTCAGTTCAGGAACAATCGCTATATTTTCCTCGATTGTCATATGTGGAAAAAGTGCAATTTGTTGAAGTACATATCCGATGTTCCATCTCAATTCATGGATGTCATATTCGCTTATTTTTTTCCCATCCATAAAAATAGTACCATCTGTTAACGGAATTAACCGATTGATCATTTTTAGGGTCGTTGTTTTTCCACAACCACTTGGGCCGATAATGACTACAAACTCACCTTTCTGAATTTCAAATGTTAATGAATCAACAGCAACTGTTCCATCCGGGTATCTTTTAGATACATTTTCAAATTTAATCATAGAACGATGTCTCCTTGCGATAGGATTACTTTTTAACAACTCGTACCACTTGACTTGGGCAATGAACGTACAACTACATTTCAGAACTAATTCTCCTTAACATTAGCATGTATATCCTGTTTTTCATAAGAACATGCCTCTTTATTCAACTTGCACTTGACTTCTAAAACAAACATAGGATATAAAGAAAGTGTAAGTAAAAAATTTCCTTAACTAAAGGAGTATGAGTTTATGTTATCGGTGGTTCTTAACTAATCCATAATTGGATAGCTGGAAGAAGCAAAAACGTAGCAATCGCTATGTTTATTTCACTATGGCTTCTTTTAGAAAGTTAAGAACACGCATCATAGCTATGAAAAGTAGATCTTGCTTTGGCATGTTTGTCATGGTTTTTTTGTGTCTGAAAACCATCAAACACCCTAGGTCTATCTTCTGCCGTCATGAGCGCTTTGTTCATGACGGCTTTTTATATTGAATCCAGCCCATGAACAAGTCCTCATGAACTATTTTTCACATATAAAAAGGAGGATTTACCATTGAATACTCAAACAATGGAAGCATTAGGTTATTATCAAATTTTGAATGACATTGCACAATTCGCAAGAACAAACAGAGGAAAGGAAACACTTCTCTCGTTAAGACCGACACAAAATAAAAAGCAAATCGAGCATTCTTTACAAGAAATTTCGGAAGCGATGAACATTATTAAAATCAGTGGGAGTATCCCTATTCACTCTTTGGATCAAATCGGACATTACATCACACAAGCCAAAAAAGGCATCGCTCTAAAAGTAGACCAATTTACTCAAATTGTCTCATTCCTGGACCACTGTCAAAAGCTAAAGCAATTTATGAAGGATAAGGCATATGCCGGTCCGATGGTAAGCATGTATGCCGCATCAATTGGTGATGTTTCAGAACTGGAAGCAGAAATTAGTCGTTGTTTACGAAATGGACAGGTGGATGATTATGCTTCAAGTGACCTGAACTATTTGCGAAGACACCTCGCCTCCCAGCAGGAAAAATTAAAAGAGAAAGCACAGTCATTAGTTAAAAGCGGAAGAATTTCTCCATACCTGCAAGAGACAAGTGTCACTGAACGGTCTGGTCGTTATGTTCTAGCGGTAAAAAAAGAATACCGGAAAAAGATTCAAGGCTCAGTCTTAGATACTTCGGCTTCTGGCTCCACTCTCTTTATAGAGCCTGTTGAATTAAGCTCACTTCAGGAGGATATCGAACTCATCAAAATCGCTGAAGAAACAGAGGTAGAGCGTATTTTATATGAATTGACGCAGCTGTTTCTTCCACATGAACAAGTCATTCAGATTGCCGTTGAGACGATGCATCATTACGATGTTCTCTTCGCTAAAGCAAAGTATAGTCAAATGATTCAAGCAGACATACCGATAATTAATGAAGATTTCCGGATAGATTTAAAAGAAGCACGTCATCCGATGCTTGGAAAAAATGCCGTTCCACTTACGATTCCGATTGGAGAAAACGAACGAGCGCTTGTCATTACTGGTCCGAACACTGGTGGAAAAACAGTCACATTAAAAACAATTGGGCTCCTTACATTAATGGCACAATCCGGTCTCCCTATTCCAGCAAAAAAAGGGAGTGAAATTGCCATCTTCCAACATATCTTTGTCGATATTGGAGATGGTCAAAGCATTGAGCAAAACTTAAGTACATTTAGCTCCCGCATGGTGAATATTATCGAAATTTTACAAGCAACAAATGACGCGTCACTCGTATTAATTGATGAGCTTGGTTCTGGTACTGACCCGAGAGAAGGAATGGCACTTGCCATTGTTATTTTAGAGCAGCTTTATGAAAAAGGAGCTACTTTATTTGCGACTACCCATTACAGTGAAATGAAGAAGTTTGCGGATGAAACGGAAGGTTTTTTAAATGGATCCATGGAGTTTGATATCCATACATTACAACCAACGTATAGACTAATACTCGGAAAGAGTGGACAAAGTCAAGCTTTCGATATAGTAGCAAAACTAGGGATGCATCCAACTCTTATCGAACGTGCACACCAAAAGGCGTACCAGGAGCATAAGGATTTCCATCAAAATATTGCACAAGAATCATTACAATCGCCTTCCTATCAAAAGCAAATCATTGTAAATAAATATGCCCGAAACAATGTCGGAAAAACGAAACAAGAACAGCCTTTATCAAAAGTAACAATTTACAACCAAGGAGATAACGTCCTCCTCCTTGCAACAGGTGAAACTGGAATTGTATACAGAGGACCGAACGACCATGGTGATTACATTGTGCAAATTAAAGGAGAAAAAAGAACAATTAATTATAAAAGAATTGAGTTAAAAATTGCAGCTGAGGAGCTTTACCCACCCGATTACGATTTTGACATCATCTTCAAAAGCAAAGAATACCGAAAAGTAAAAAAAGACATGAACCGCAAACACGTCGAAGATAAATGGTTGGAGGAGTAAGGTCGTAGGTATTTTTAAAAAACGAATTCCAAATTTGAGGAATTCGTTTTTTATTACTTTTATCGTTTTCTTGGTGTTACTATTTATCAGTAAGCTCTTTGTATTCTTTATTAATTTTTTCCATTGTTTCTGGAAATTGAGTTCCCCAATTGTCGTTAATTACGTGAAATACAACATGACCTTCTGTATCTAACATGCCATACCCTCTATAAGCTACATCCCCATTTTTCATATCAAACAGGTCAATAACTTCTAATTCAGGGTCCGATACGAATGGGATACTCTCGCCATAAACATCCACTAACGCGGTATACAATTCTAATTGTTGTTCCGGAGTGTCTCCACTAATAATATATGCATTAACGTCTAAATCCTTTAAGACATCTAAATTCTGATGCAACTGAACCAGTTGCTGTTGGCAAAGACCTCAGGTGTATGTCGTAATAAAGAAAAATAGAGTGGGTTTCTCCTGTGGGAAAGTAACTTCTTGTTTATTCTGATCCAGTAGAGTCATGGGTTTACTCATTTCATTAGCTCCACAACCTGTAAGGATTACAGCAGTGATTAATAAAAGTATGAGTAGCTTTAATTTCATAGATTCTTCCTCCTCTCTTTGCGGCTCTACGCACAAAATTTTTTCAATTATATCATTTACAAAGTGTCTATACAATTAATCTATATTCTTATCTACTAGGAAAAATTTTCTATTAATAATTTCAACAATTCTCCCTATCCTATTAAAGGGCAAAAAAAATTTGGAGGTAATTTTTATGGCACAATTAAGAGATATTATGACATCAAATGTTATTACAGTTAAAGAAACTCAGTCTGTTCAAGAGGCTGCTGCATTAATGAGCCAACATAATATTGGAGCTATTCCAGTGGTAAATAACAGCGGACAAATGGTCGGAATTGTTACTGATCGTGATATAACCCTTCGTACGACTGCACAAGGAGAAAATGCACAAACACCAGTATCTCAGGTTATGACTGCGCAGCAAATCGTACAAGGTACTCCCAACATGGATATTCATGAGGCGGCAAACTTAATGGCACAGCAGCAAATTCGCCGGTTGCCGGTAGTCGAAAATGGACAAATAGCAGGAATGGTTGCATTAGGCGATCTAGCCGTGCAAAATCAATATGCAAACGAGGCCGAGCAAGCATTACAAAACATTTCCACCCCTTCCGCACCTCAACAATAAGAAGAAATTACTATTTAACAAACTTAGCACAGATCCGGCCATGGTCTGTGCTAATATTGTTTAATAGGGACAAGGACATTGTCCCAGGTTATTATATTATCCTCAATATTAATAAGACTTTTTCACAAAAAAATGGTAGGTATCGGTACCTGCCACTAAGTACTAAAAGCGAGGAGATTTATATGAGGAATCCCCCGAAAGTTTACCTTTTATATTTTTTATCAATACTCCTATGTGTATTGCTGCTTTTTGGAGTTAATAGAACAATTGGACCATTAACCATCCAACAGAAAAGTAAGGCAGCTAATTTTGAATCAATTTCAGACCACGAGCATTCAGTCATTCAAAAGCTTAATCAACATCAACCTGTAAACATTGTGGCTTATGGTGATTCAATTACATGGGGATATGATCGGGATGCTAGAACTAAAAAAGTAAATCAAGTTAAAAATCCTTATCCAAAAGTCCTGGAAAAGGAGCTCAGAGATAAGTATGGCTATAATAAAATAAAAGTTATTAATAAAGGACATCCTGGCTGGACGTCTATTCAGGCAATAGAGAATATTGAAAAGGAAGTTCTTAGCTATCGCCCGGATTTAGTCATTTATATGTTTGGCATTAATGATGCACGAGGCCATCAAAAATATAGCCCAAATGATCTCCCTGTCCCTGTTGATCAATATAAAGAAAACAATCGACAAATCCTACAAAAGCTTAAAGAAAACGGAATCGATGTTGTCATCGTCACACCAACAACCATTACTAATAAAAAATATCTTGCAAATAAAACCCAAGCAGATTATACATATGCGATTAAGTCCTTGGCACAAGAAGAAAAGGTTGCATTTGTAGATGGCGGGGAAATTCCCATTATAGAGAATCTAAGTGATGGGATTCATTTTAAAGCAGAAAAATATCGATTAATTGCAGAAAAAATAATGCTTGATATGTTTTAAGGGACAGTGGTTTACTGTCCCTTAATCCGTTTTAACATGTATGCTGTCTTATCCTTTTCGAATTGGAGTAATGATTTAATTTGCGGTGTTGTATCAGTGTGTGTAAACTTTTTTATAAGAAGATTTAAGGCATTATGTGGAAAAGCGAGATACAAAAATAAAAGAGATAATAATTTTATTGCTTATTGGATTTTCGTTGATATATGCTTCAAGCATCAATTCGAAAATCGTATTGTCCCATTTACCTGTCACCTTCTCCATTGTTTTTATTAATCCATTTAGGTCTTTTGCAGGAAGATCATATTTTCCTAAATCCCAATCTATAAAGTGCCACTTTCATATGGAACAGGAGAAATATTCCACTAATTTCCCCTTTTTTAAGTGCTAGCATTTTATTGTTATTTTTATAGAAAATTACAGAAATAATGGATGAACCCAAAAAAGGGATGATTGCAGAACCTCCATCTCTATAT
>NZ_JBALOX010000030.1:0-668 GCF_036965165.1 Bacillus sp. JJ1521
AAGCTGAGCTACTTCCCGATATAATATGGCGCGCCCGAAAGGAGTCGAACCCATAGCCTTCTGATCCGTAGTCAGACGCTCTATCCAATTGAGCTACGGGCGCATATTAAAAGGTGATTCAAAATCAGCGACTTTTCTATCATAACACCTTACTTTTTCAATTGCAAGTGTTTTTTTAAAAAGTTTTTTGGTGCGGTCGAGAAGACTCGAACTTCCACGGGATCAACTCCCACTAGGCCCTCAACCTAGCGCGTCTGCCATTCCGCCACGACCGCAAATGTTTAAGGTACAGTGCGGGTGAAGGGACTCGAACCCCCACGTCAAAGACACTAGATCCTAAGTCTAGCGCGTCTGCCAATTCCGCCACACCCGCATATTTCATATGAATGGTGAGCCATGAAGGATTCGAACCTTCGACCCTCTGATTAAAAGTCAGATGCTCTACCGACTGAGCTAATGGCTCATAATATAAATTATGTTTAGAAGTGCAATTCTTTGTATCTTTTACAAGAAGAAAGAGCATCCATTGTGCTCGTAAAAATGGCTGGGCTAGCAGGATTCGAACCTACGAATGACGGAGTCAAAGTCCGTTGCCTTACCGCTTGGCTATAGCCCATTGATTTTACTTCACGAGAAACTTAGAAGTTTGTAATGGTGGAGGATGACGG
>NZ_JBALOX010000030.1:679-33473 GCF_036965165.1 Bacillus sp. JJ1521
AGCTGAGCTAATCCTCCATTAGTAGAGATAGAAATGGGAGGTAGGAATTTACAATCCTACATCCCATGAATGTATGACCCGTACGGGATTCGAACCCGTGTTACCGCCGTGAAAGGGCGGTGTCTTAACCGCTTGACCAACGGGCCATTTTAAACTGGCGGAGAAGGAGGGATTTGAACCCTCGCGCCGCTTACGCGACCTACACCCTTAGCAGGGGCGCCTCTTCAGCCTCTTGAGTACTTCCCCATTGGCTCCGCAGGTAGGACTCGAACCTACGACCGATCGGTTAACAGCCGATAGCTCTACCACTGAGCTACTGCGGAATAATTATAGCGACATTATTAATTATAAAAACAGACCTTCTTGTTGTCAAGAGCATCTGTTATTAATGTTTTTTGTCTGTCCGTTTGCTCGGCGACTTTTATAATTTATCACAGTAACAACCACGAGTCAATATTTTTTTACTTCTACTAGTTTCCCTGAGCATTTTCCACAAACATAACGATTTGTATCGATCCTTCTTTTTCTTACATATCCTATCCCACAGCTGTTACAGGTATACAAATATTGTTTTGTAGTTTTTCTTCTTTTAACAGATTCCAATGGTTTACAAAATCGAGGAGCATCTACTGCTTTTAAGAGAATTCGAAAGTCACGATCGCGATGCTGGTACCCCTTTCCTTCTATGTGCAAATGATAATGACAAAGTTCGTGTTTAATAATCCCAATTAATTCATCTACTCCACGCTCTTGATAATATTTTGGGTTTAATTCGATATTGTGAGATTTTAGCAGATACCTTCCGCCAGTCGTTTGCAATCGATTATTGAAGGTTGCTTTATGACGAAATGGTTTTCCAAAGAACTCGAGAGAAGTTTCCTCCACGATTTTTTGCAACTCAAACTGTTCCACTTTTTTATTCCTTTCCATCCTTTTCGAACAGGACGTACTGTGTTTGCATAGACTATATATACTCAAACGTTTAGTTTGGTAACTGTATCACTATAGTATCATTCTTTTTGTTTTTTTCGAGGATAAAAGTTTATTAACGAGGAGGTTTTGGGTTATGCCTACTTGGCTTCAGAACCAAATGAAACGCGCCTATTATGAAAAAAATCGATACCAAATAAAATTATTGAATCAATGCTGGTATTTTTATAGAAAAAAACACTGCTCGTAAAGCAGTGTTTTTACATTCTTATTGTGGAGGTAGCATTGTTAATGCGACTCTTCCCTTTTTCACATCGACATCATCGATCCAGACGGTTACAACGTCACCAACTGAGACAACATCAAGTGGGTGTTTGACAAAGTTTTTACTTAGTTTTGAGATATGAACTAAGCCGTCTTGCTTAACCCCGATATCTACAAAAGCTCCGAAGTCTACAACATTTCGGACCGTTCCTTCAAGTTCCATTCCCTTTGCAAGGTCTTCAAGCTTAAGGATGTCTTTTTTAAGTAATGGTTTTGCTAGCTCATCACGTGGGTCGCGCTCTGGACTAACCAATGCTTCTGTTATGTCGTGTATGGTGATTTCACCTATTCCTAATTCAGTAGCTACTTGTTCTGGGACAATGGACGAAATAGCTTCTTTTAATTTTTCTGTTCCTAGGTCATTACTTGTTAGACCGAATGTTGCAAGTAGTTTTTTAACCTCTTTATAGTTTTCCGGGTGAATGCCTGTACGGTCTAACGGCTCGACACCATCAACAATACGGAGGAATCCAATACATTGCTCATAGGTTTTTGCACCTAGACGCGGGATATCCTTCAATTCGCTTCTATTCTTGAACTTTCCTTGTTCCTCACGTTTTTTGACGATATTGTTCGCAACAGCTTTTGATAGACCTGCTACATATTGCAGCAAAGATGAGGACGCTGTATTGACATTAACACCAACCTTGTTCACGACTGTTTCAACGACAAATGTTAGCTGCTCATTTAGCTTTTTCTGAGATACGTCATGCTGGTATTGACCAACCCCAACTGACTTCGGATCAATTTTCACAAGTTCAGCTAGTGGATCCTGGAGTCTTCTTGCAATAGATACGGCACTTCTTTCTTCAACTTGAAAATCAGGGAATTCTTCACGAGCAATATCGGATGCAGAGTAAACACTTGCTCCCGCTTCATTGACGATAATATAGAAGATTTCTTGGCTCACTTCTTTTAGAACATCCGCCACAAAGCTTTCAGTTTCTCTTGAGGCTGTACCATTTCCAATAGCCACCATTTCAACCTTAAATTCTTGTAAAACGGATTTTATTTTCTTAACAGCTTCATCCTTTTTATTCACTGGTGGATGAGGGTAAATCACGCCTATATTTAGGACCTTTCCTGTTTCGTCAACTACTGCAAGCTTGCAACCAGTACGGTAGGCCGGGTCGACTCCTAGAACAATCTTACCTTTAAGCGGTGGCTGTAAGAGTAAATTTCGAAGATTTTCTGAGAAAATATGAATCGCTCTATCTTCCGCTTTCTCTGTTAGTTCTTTTCTGATTTCCCTTTCAATCGAAGGCTGAATCAGACGCTTGTAGCCATCCTCAATTGTTTCGATGATATAAGGAGTTACCGGGGAATTTTCCTTTTTTACGATTTTTCGATTTAAAAAGGTTAAAATCCGTTCGAGAGGTGGTTCAATTGCCACTCGTAAAATCTCCTCTTTTTCCCCGCGGTTCATTGCTAGGACACGGTGTGGGACTATCTTTTGAATAGGCTCTTTGTATTCATAGTACATTTCATAGACATTTTTCTCATCTTTTTCTTGATCTTTCACAGCTGTTTCGATGGTGCCTAGTTTGAAGGTTTCACTGCGAATCCATTGACGAAATGCAGCATCATCTGAAATCCATTCAGCCATAATATCCTTCGCACCAGCAATTGCGTCTTCAGCGCTCAGGACTTCTTTTTCTTCTGAAATAAACTGTGTTGCATATTGTTCAACATCCACATTCATCGGGAATGTATATAACCATTCCGCTAATGGCTCAAGACCTTTTTCCTTTGCAACAGTCGCTTTTGTACGGCGCTTTTGTTTGTATGGTCTGTATAAGTCCTCGACTTGTTGAAGCTTTGTGGACTTCATGATTTCCGTTTGAAGTTCATCGGTTAGCTTCCCTTGTTCAGCTATAAGGCGAATCACCTCTTCTTTTCGTGATTCAAGGTTTTGCAAATAGGTCCATTTTTCTTGGACATCTTTAATTTGCACTTCGTCTAGAGAACCAGTTAATTCTTTACGGTAACGAGCGATAAAAGGTACGGTATTGCCTTCATCTAAGAGGTTGATTACACTGTGCACTTGCTTTGTTGTAATTCCGATTTCTTTAGCGATGGTTTTCACCATCAAGTCATTTGTTTGCAATGTCTGTGTCAAAACTATTTCCTCCTACTTTCACTTCAAATACTTGTTCAAAAAGGAGGATAAAAAGGACCGCGTCGACAAAAATGCCACGTCCTGTGGCATTGTCGACACTAGCACATCCTGTGCGTCGAAAGTTCGAGGCGGCGCAGCTTTGAGCATCGAGCGTATGCCGTCAATACGTGAGCAACAGAAAAGCAAGCCAACGAGCTTCCACAGGATGTGGTGACTTCGACGTTCGACACAGGACGTGTCGGTAGTTAGTCGAAGTTCCCCTACTGATGTGTCATTTTTACCGGACTTTTTGAACATCCACTTCTAACCCATTTCTATTTTACCAAAATTGCTTCATCCAAGTACGGCTTGTCGAAGCTTTTTTATGGCGCTTCGCTGAATACGGGAAACATGCATCTGTGATACTCCGACGATTTCCCCTGTTTCTCTTTGACTTTTTTCTTTTATATAGGTGTAATAAAGAATTCTTTTTTCACGTGTAGACAGAACATGAAGGGCCTTTTTTACATCTAATCTTTTTAATACTTTTTCGAAAGTTTTGTCCTTTTTACCTACTGTTTCTAGGATGGTTTTTCCTTCAGAATCTGGATCAATCGGAGTATCGATCGATTTTGTATGATAGGCTTGTCCTAGTTCCATTGCTTCTAGAACTTCCTTCGGATCAACATGAAGATGATTTGCTATTTCATGAACTTCGGGCTTTCTTTGTAAAGTGTTTGTAAGTTCCTCTTCAGTCTTTATGACCTTTATTCCAAGCTCCTTTGCTCCTCTGGGAACATGGACGCTCCAGGTTTTATCTCGTAAAAAATGTTTGATTTCACCAGTGATGGTTGGAATTGCGAATGTGTGAAAGCTTTTTCCAACTGTTTGGTCAAATCTTCTAATTGCACCTAAAAGTCCAATTCTTCCAACTTGGATGATGTCCTCGTGATAAGCATTGCCCTTGGAGTACTTCCAAGCAATGGATTGAATCACATTTTCATACTTTTCAATGATTTCCCTTTCCGCTTGTGTTGAGCCAGTTTTTTGGAATTTCTGTACCAGCTTTTCTACTTTCTCACTTTTCGGATTTGTAGATTGCTTTCTCATTTTTCCCACCGCTCTCTTTTTATTTTTGTCATGAAAGGTTGATCAGGATAATCCCTTATTATGTATTTCAAGAGTAAAGACGTGATTTCCTTCACATTCCGGGATTTGTTACATAAGTAAAATGTTTTTGTAATATAACATGCGTCCAAATGGAAGCAAAATAAAAGAAGCTACCACGGGGTAACTTCTCATAAACGTATCACATATAAATAATGAATTAAAAATCGATGAGTCCTAAACTAATTTGTAAGGCATCATCCACTCTGTCCATCATCTCTTCATCGAGATGTGTAATCTTATCGGTTAGACGCTGTTTATCGATTGTACGAATTTGTTCTAACAGAATAACTGAATCGCGCTCAAATCCGTAGCGCTCCGCATCAATTTCAACATGTGTTGGAAGCTTTGCTTTTTGAATTTGGGCAGTTATAGCTGCGACAATGACTGTGGGACTAAACCGATTCCCGATATCGTTTTGGATGACAAGAACAGGACGAACGCCTCCTTGCTCTGAGCCAACAACTGGGGAGAGGTCTGCAAAATAAACGTCGCCACGTTTTACAATCAAATGATTACCCCCCGCTAACTAAGCGTTCTACGGTGTGGTCAGCCTCAGATTCAGCCAAAAAAGCCTCCGATGCAATAGTAAGGTTAATTTTCGCCATTTCCATGTAACCGCGTCTCATTGATTCTGTGATCTGACGCTTTTTTCTCTCACGTAGATACATTTTTGTAGCCTGATAAATTAATTCATTTCGGTTACCATTCTCTTGTTTCACAAGGCCATCCAACTCACTAATTAGGTTTTGCGGTAATCGTACTAGAATTTCTGTCGTTGCGCTGGATTCAGACACAAACATACACCTCCACCAACTTGCCACCAATATTCTACTCCAACCTTAATAATACCATTATTATAATTGGATGCAAAGCTTAATCCATTAATTCTTCCTTTATTATCGGCATTTACAATTGGTTTTTATGCACATCTTTTACAAAGATACCAAATTCTACATTCCCCTACATGCATAAAAAAAGAATGTACCCGATTTGTACAACCAATGTACTAATTTTTTTCTACTAGTAATGTCCTAATAACGGATTTCTCACTTCAATTATTCTCTTATTTCTTAAAAAAATACGCGGTACGCGAAAACTTATTGTACAAGTAACCTCATAGTTGATGGTTCCAAGTACTTTAGCTACGTCATCTACACTAATGAATTTGTCTTTTTGCTTCCCGATTAATGTGACTTTTGAGCCAACAGGAATTTTCTTTGGCAGACGGACCATAAATTGGTCCATGCAGATACGACCAATAATTTGACAGCGTTCGCCTTCAATTAAGACATGAGTATTTTGTAACTTTCGGATCCACCCATCTGCATAGCCGACCGGAACTGTTCCCACCCACATATCTTCATCCGCTGTAAAGGTTGCGCCATAGCTTACTTTTTCACCTTTTGCAATTTGTTTTACATGGACAAGCTTACTGTGAAAAGAAATGGCTTGCTCGAGTTTGTAAGGAAGTTGGTCTTTTATTTCTAAAGACGGTGTCATTCCGTACATTCCAATGCCGAGTCTTACAACGTTAAAAACTTTCTCTGGGAAACGGTAGCCAGTTGCACTATTTCCACAATGTATCAACCTTGGTTTGTTTGGAATCCACTCAAGCATTTGCAGGAAATTCTTATATTGCTGGTCAAAATAGGAAGTGTCTATTTCGTCTGCTGTTGCAAAATGAGTAAAAACTCCTTCAAGATGAAACTGAGGATGTTGCTCGGTTACCTTGAGAATTGCTTGTAATTCATCTTTTTCTTTGACTCCAAGACGCCCCATCCCTGTATCAAGTTTTAAGTGAAGGGTAAGTGGAGTACTGCCGCGATAGTTTTCAACTACCTCATCTAGCCATTCTTTACTATAGATGGTGAGCGATATATTGTGATCTGCTGCAATCATGACGTCAGTTGGACGTGATGCTCCAAGCACAAGAATGGGTGCTTTGATTCCCCCATGGCGTAAAGAGATTGCTTCATCGATAAATGCAACTGCAAGACAGGTTGCTCCAGCTTCAAGCGCAGTTTTCGCAACTTCAACATCCCCATGCCCATATGCATTTGCTTTAACGACCGCCATAATGTCCACATCGTCTGGTAAAAAACTTTTCATATTCTTTACGTTTTCAAAAATACAATCTAAATCAACTTCAACCCATGTGTTTCGATAAAATTGGGTAAAATCCACGAGTAAACACCTTCTTAGATTAATGACTACTATAAATATATAAATTCGATTAGTTATCCTAATTGTGTCCATGTCAATGGTGGTTTTTTATACCCATCTTAACATATGTTTGAAAAATTAAAATATGTAGAAGAAAAATTTAAGGCATGGTAAAGACCCCTTTTGTTCGTCAAAAAGGGGTCTTACATTCAAACTTTCACTTTTTATTTTTTATTAAACGTAACTTTCAAGGTAACTGTGCCATCCTTTTGTTCCACAATATTATCAAATTGGATACCTGTTTGAGTTCCTTTTTGTGCCCATTTATATAAGGAAGTTGTGTTAGGTCCCACATTTCCTTTATCGCTAATTGATGTCACTTTGTTTTTACCTGGGAATACATCTCCAGAATCCCCGTCATTTAAATATTTCTCTAAATCAAATTGACCATCTGCTTGAACAACACTAACAGCATAATGTCTTTCACCATTTGATGGATTAACAGGGACTTGTGATTGCCCAAGGTGATTTAGATCCCAGTTTTGTGCTTCATTCGGTCTACTAAAATTACGTGCCAGGATATCTTCAACTACATGATACACTACTAGTCCATGTAGGTCTTGTCCATCTGCATTATATTCTAACCCTGCATCAAAACCACGCTGTTGACGGTTCTCTAACAAGAAATATTCACGACCATCAGAACCGGGAACCACTACCTTATAGATATCTGCATTAGTTTCTACTGGTTTTAATGTTAGTGTCTGATTTTTAATTACCTCTTTAGGCTCCGCGAATCCGAGATATGTTTTTGACCACGCATCAAGATGCACAGGTGTGTTACCTGAATAGTTTCGGTCTTGCATATCACGTCCATATGAACCGCCTGCCATTAAACTAAACATTCCAACCCCTTCTGAATCATAACCATAATCGTATAAATCTGGTAAACCAAGTACATGGGCAAATTCATGAGCAAATACACCGACGCTTGGCGGGGATGGCTTTCTTGGTTCACCATAATAATATCCTGTAATATCTTGACCTACTTCAGGAACAATATTATACGTATCAACCACAACTCCATCAACTACAGTATGCTCTAAAGTTGATTCATCAGGAGCAGTGCCCGTCTTATAATATTCGCCATAGTAGGACGCGCTAGTGATATCCCATTTGTGTGACCATATAATGCTTGGATCTAAGCTATACTCTGCACCGGTACCCCGATGGATAATTAACAGGTTTGGTACGATTTGATCTATGGTTTTCCCATCCACTTCGATACTAGTTGCATCCCCATGTAGCCAGAAATCACCTGGTTTTGCAGGTACTGCATATTGTGAAAAATCCACTTGATCTGCAGCAGCTGTAATTGCATCCTTTACTAATTCTGCCATGTGGGCATCGCCATTTTCATTATAATATAACTTGTCTTGACCAAGATAATGGTCATAAGGCTTAGGTAAATCAACCCAACCAACTACATCAATATCCATATTAAATTGATTATAACTTACTTCTTTAAAGTAATTCTTCATAGTACGGTTTGTGGAAGCCACTTTCCCATTATGGGTTTTTAAATCTTTAAACATATCCATTTCATATGGATTATATGTGTCACCATTTATAAGGTCATTAAAGTATTTTATATCGATTTGATCATAATTTACTCCAGGAACATCACTCACTGCTCCTTTAGTTTTAAGTGGGAAATCTACAACAATCGCAATCCCTTTTTTATGTAATTCATCAGCTTTTTTGGGTTGCAGTCTCTCTGTATCCTGTGGTTTACTATATGATTTACCATTATAGCCATGAAGTTCTTTACCTTTTACTTTCTCTCCTTTAGATTTTAGATCTTTTGTTAGATCAGCATCCAACTTACTATAATCAGGTAACTTTGGTGTAAATGAAGTATCTTGTTGAGGATTTGTTTGAGCAAATGTAGATGTGGTAATTAAACCAATACCAACCGTTACTGCAAGCACAGCAGAAAATAATTTTCGTTTCTTCATTTTCATACGCCTCCTAATAATGAGTTACTTTTTTATCCGTCCTTTTCAGTATCTATTCCAACCTCCTTCAACTATTTGGGCTAGCTTAATTAATGTATCAGAAAATTCTTTAAAACATTGTAGAAATTCTTCATCTAGAACATTTTTCTTTCGCTATTTTCGCTGTTTAATCAACTAGTTCCGACAACTTCCTTCGGTTTTTGAAATAAATAGTAAAGAAATCTGTCGAGAATGAGAGACAGAAAAAAACAGGCCCGATTATTCGGACCTGTGTTCAGTCATTTATTTTACTGATTTACCTTGTACTGTACGGGCAACGGAAATTAACTCTTCTTGAGATAGATCATCTGAAGCAATCATGAATTCAGCACCATTGTATGTCCAGGAAATCGCTTTATCTGTAAGGGTACCAAGTGTGAATCCTAGGTCTACAGGTTCACCGCTAAGAGAAATCGTTGTTGCAACCTCTGCAACACGTGCTTTTTCTTGGATCAATGTGAAGTTTTTCTCTCCACCGAATGTCATGATTACACGTGTACCATTTTCCGTTTCAATTTTCTTTTCTTCTTGTAGTTCAACACCTGCTAACGCATCCTCAGAAGGATAAAGAACTTCAAGTGGCTGCTTATCAACCTCACCCATAACTGGGATTTCAGGTAAAGTTGCAGAAGACATATTCTTGTCTACATCAAATGCTTTCTTATCAAAACTTGCATCAAATTCTACCTTTGTGAACTCTACAAGCAATAATACTTTACGATCCGGATCCATTACTTTTACAGAAACAGGTTTTAAGTCCTTCTTGCTAAAAGTAATTTCTTGCTTTGGTAACATATTATTATTTTTGTAGTTTGTTTTTGTTTCAAAAATATAATGATCCTTTGTAGCAGTAAATTTCGACTCTGGATCTTCCCTCACATCATTCACCAAGGATTCAAATAAATAGGCTTGGCTGCTATTTTCAGGCCAATCACTTTGGAAGCGGAAGCTCTTATTAAGAGCTGGTGTTAAAACAAACACCCCCTCTTCATTACGTAGAATCATCTGGCTTTGATCTTTCTCTGCATTTTTTAGATTTACGCGATAGAACGTTGGATCCTTGTGCCAAATTTCCACTTCGTACACCTGTGGATCATTACCTGTTTGAAGCGTCATCTTTGCATCTGCTTTATAGCCAGTCATCTTTTGAACCTTTGCATCTAGTGCACTAACCACATCTTCCTGTGATTTTTCCCCACATGCCGCGAGTACAAGGGCAATGAGTAGCCCTAATAACAACAAAAGTACTTTTTTCTTCATTCCTTCTTCAACCCCTTTGCCTCTTATCGACTATTGGCTGAGACAAGGTGTTTAACGAGATGAACAGATTAGGAATCATTTCCGTGCTTATTAAGACCCCCATCATTTTTTAAGAGAATTTCTTAAAACCCTATTTTCAGTTTACGTACTGTTACCTGTAAACTAAGTAAATTCAACCGTTCATCATACTCGTACACCTTGTCTCACCTACCGCACTAAAAATATATGAGGCAAAGTTGTGTAATATGCAGACTAGCTTGACAAGCTTTCAATAATTACTTGTGCAACAGCATACTCTTTACTGTGAGTAATGGATAAATGAGTCTTATGTTCTATGGGTTTAGTGAGGACTGGCTTGCCGTTCTGATCTGATAAAACCTCTATATCTAAAAAGCTTAAATCCTCTCCAATCCCTGTCCCAACTGCTTTTGAGTAAGCTTCCTTGACCGCGAATCGCCCAGCAAGAAACTCAATTTGACGAGATTCAGATAAACGGAAAAATTTTTCTTTTTCATTATCTGTTAAAATACGATCTACAAACTTTTTTTGTCTATGTAAAATTTTTTTAATACGTTCAAGCTCAACAATATCGATACCAGTACCAATGATCATTTCATAGATTCCTTTCTTCAAGCGAAGTTCAAAAAGTGCGGTGAATATGACGCATCGATAGCAGAACTTCGACTAAGAGCTGACACGTCCCGTGTCAAACGTCGAAGTCACTACATCCTGTGGAAGCTCGTTGGCTTGCTTCTCCGTTCCCCACGTATTAACTGCATACGCTCCGGTACTCAAAGCTGCACCACCTCGAAATTTCGACGCAAAGGACGTGCTAGTGTGACAAGACATAAGGCGTGGCGTTTTTGTCGACGCGGTCCTCTTCATCCTCCTTTTTGAACACCACTTCTATATAAAAACTTTCAATCATAAGATGGTACAAACAATCAAATACGCCTTTGCGTATTTGCGCCCAGATTTTTTCGAGCAGGCTCGAAAAATAACCTTTAAAAATCTGTGGCAACCGCCGGAGGTTTAACAATATTCAGTAGNNCTACTGAATATTGTTAAAAGGTTGTTCGCCATCTTCTGAAGAATATAGTACGATAAGAAGACTACTAAAAGGAGAATTAATATGTTTATACGGACTGAAAGCTTTCGTCAATTTTTACGATTATATCCTATTATATCAATAATAATCGCGATTCATATTTTTCTTTGGCTGCTGATTTTTTTATCCCTACCGTTCGGAACCACTCTTATGCAGCATATGATTGGATTCAATTTTTTGATTTCTGAAGGAGAATATTGGAGATTAGTCACACCGATTTTTGTACATAGTGGGTTTGGACATATGCTTTTTAACTCCTTCTCACTTGTCTTATTTGGGCCTGCTTTAGAAAGCATGTTAGGTAAAGTCAAATTCGTTATTGCTTATCTCTTAACCGGGGTTGCTGCCAATCTAGCAACCTTCTACATTGAGCCGCTGGATTTTGCCCATGTCGGTTCATCTGGCGCCATTTTCGGATTGTTTGGGATTTACTTATATATGGTTATGTTCCGCAAAGACTTAATTAGTCAAATGAATTCGCAACTAATCATCACTATTTTGGTGATTGGTCTAGTTATGACCTTTATCAATTCAAATGTAAATATTGTGGCCCATATATTTGGTTTCCTTGCCGGCGCTATCATTGCACCACTTATTTTACCGAAAACCTCTGGCCAGCCGCAAATCATCATGGCAGGTGATTCCTCATATCGTCCGCGAATGAAAATTCCAAGACAGTTTCAATTAAAGCATATCCTATGGTTGATTATTATTATCCTAGTGATTCTTGGGATTTTCCTTTAATAATAATGAAGGAGCTAAAATGACTTTAGCTCCTCTTCTTATTCTACCGTAATATCCTCTGCAATTTTCTTGTTGCGTTTTGTGTACCATTGCCAAATAGTCCAGCAATCTGATTCTTCCAAATCCTTTACTTCAAACCCTTTGCCTGTTACTGCTGATTTAATAAAGGTTCCAACTGAACCAAGTTCTTTTTTCCTTTGTAAAAACGATTGTTTCTTGTCCATCGATTGAATTCGCTTTTTATGGTGAAGAACGGTTATTTTACTAAAAAAGCGAAATTGCAGTGTTAACTGGTCATCTTCAATCCCCCAGCCCGCTACTTTATAACGGCTATAGCCAAAAATTGCTCCCATTGGTAAAAGTAGAAGGCCTAGGTAGCCCCATGAACTGAAGAAATAGGACAATATAACGATAGCTGGAACCAATATGACAAATGGCAGCATCCCTCTGAACATATATCTCCACTTAGCTTTTGACGGTACATAGTTTTCAACGTTATGCATCTGGTAATCCGGAACAAAATGATGTAATAAATCATTGATGGCTGATTTTTTAATCAACGGAAAAAGTACTGTTGAAAAGTCTTCTCCTTTATCCATCGAGCCACCCGCGCTTTCAATATATACCGTTGCATAACCCAATGGCTGTCTGATTAAATTCTCGCCAATGCGAATGGCCTGAATTCGCGTTAACGGAATCGTTGTCTGTTTTTTTTCGATCAAGCCCCTCGTAATATATAGCTCATCATCACGTTTTACGACTGTAAAATTGGCATATCGTAATGTCATGATTAAAATGCCGACAAACCACGATATAAATAGGAACAATGCAATTAATACGATGATATAGATTAAGATCGAAAGACTAACATATTTTTCGATCGTGTTATATAATTTTTCAAAAGGCAAATATTCGGCAAATTGGCTCAGGAATGCCAGGACACCAGAAATGACAATACCAATTCCACCTGACGTAGAGGCTAGAACTAGCAACTCCTTTGATGTTATTTGATATGTAATCCTCGTATGTTGTATTTTGATTTCTTCTTCCTGATGATTTTTTGAACGGGATAATGTGTCACGCAATTGATTGGCCTCGTCCTCTTTGATGGCGGTAAGAACTGCTTCAGCCTGCATACCTCCACCTGCTGTTTCAACCTGTAGCTTAACCAAACCAAATATCCGTTGAATAATCCCCGCAGAAACATCAATCGTTTGAATTCGCTCAATTGGGATAAAGCGTTTCTTCCGGATAAACACACCATATTCAATTCGTAATTCCCCATTTTCAACCCGATAGGTGTACCGATACCAATGTAAAATTCCGAATATCAACATTAATAAAATGAAAAAAGAAGCACCCAATAAATAATACTTTTCAAAATTATCCCCTGGTCCTACAAAAAACAAGAAGATAAACGGAAGAATCATTTCCTTCAACTGCTTCAAAAAGCTTAGAAAGGCGGCAACTGGATGCATTCGACGTGGATCAGACATCATCTTCATCCACCCTTGCTAATCTTGAAATTGAATCACGCAATTGATCCGCTTCCTCTAAATCTAGTGCTGGTATTGTATGGACAGTTGCCGCCGTTGAAATCGTAACGGACGCCAAATGATGTTTGCGAAGCAATGGACCTTGCTGTGTATCAACATGTTGAACGCGGTTCATCGGGATAATCGTTCTTTTTACAATTAACACACCACGTTGAAGATCAATTTCATGTTCATGTACTTCATATCTCCAGCGCTTCCATTTGAGTTTTGGTAAGATAAAAATGGTTAAAACTGATTCAAGAATTAATAGGATAATTAAAATTGCAAGAACCCAATAGGACCAATCAAATATAATCGTAAGAACTAAAACGGTAATTACAAAAGACCAGCCTATCAAAGATGTGATAGTTGCAGATGTTTTCCATACTGTTAAGGCACGTTCACTTATCCGATTTTTTGGAATGTCTCTCATAATCCAACCAACCCTTCCCCCGTTGGAATATTTTTCATATCAACCTTTACAGTATAAATGATTATGTTGAAATATTAAACAATCAAATGCGCCACGGCGTATTTGTGCCCAGACTTTTTAGGCCCACAGGAAGTGGGTCACGAAGACGTTGCCACATGACGTGGCGCTCTTAGTCTTCGTTCACTTTAGCGGGCATTTACTGGTAGTTGCCCTCCATGAGGGCTTAGTACCAGTTAATGCGGGAAAAGTTTCCCTTGAAAATCCGTGGCATCCGCCGGGGGCTTTTATTTTTTCAGACGGGATTAACCCGGCTTAATAAAATAAAAAAACAGTGCACATTTTTATATTGTGCACTGTTTTGGTCTTATTCTTCGTTTTTACGGATGTTGCCACGACGATTGCTGCCAGTTGAAGAATAACGATTTCCACCTGAACGTTCGCGTCCACCTGATCTTTCACGTCCGCCATTTCCACGGCCACGGTCACGATTTCCACCTTTATAACGTCCACGGTCACGTCCGCCACCACGGTTACTATCTCTATTGTTATCTCTCTTAACTCGTGCAGGTGCTTCTTCTGTTAATTTAATTGGTGTTGCATCTGGCTCTTTTGTCATTAACTTAATAGCAGCCGCAACAACGGAAACAGAGTCATGCTCCTCTAAAAGCTCTTCAGCAATACGAGTATAGTACGATAAATTATTAGCCTCGATCATAGACACGATTTTTTCCATCGTTATTTTTTGTTGACCTTCTAAAGCCTCATCTAGAGTAGGTGGCTTCATTTTGTCCATTTTACGTTTTGTAGTATTTTCAACATTTTTAAGTTGACCAATCTCACGAGGTGTAACGAAAGTCATCGCCATACCTGTTTTTCCTGCACGACCTGTACGCCCAATACGGTGTACATAGCTTTCAGGGTCTTGCGGAATATCAAAGTTGTAAACATGTGTAACTCCAGAAATATCTAGACCACGTGCTGCTACATCTGTCGCAACTAATACTTCGATCGACCCTTCTTTAAACTTACGTAAGACAGACAAACGTTTTGCCTGACTAAGGTCACCATGAATTCCTTCTGCTGCATAGCCTCTTAAAGTTAATGCTTCAGAAAGCTCATCTACACGACGCTTCGTACGTCCAAAGATAATCGCTAGTTCTGGTGATTGAATATCTAATAAACGAGTTAACACATCAAACTTTTTCTTTTCTTGTACTTCTAAATAGTACTGTTGAATATTTGGTACAGTCATTTCTTTTGTTTTTACTTTTACAATTTTCGGGTCCTTCATGAAACGTTCAGCAATGCGTTGGATTGGACCTGGCATTGTTGCAGAGAAGAGTAGTGTTTGGCGCTCTTCAGGTACACCCTTTAAGATTGCCTCAATATCCTCGATAAAGCCCATATTTAACATTTCATCTGCTTCATCAAGTACCACTGTTTTAACATTTTGAAGCTTAAGAGTTTTACGGTTAATGTGGTCGATTACACGACCTGGTGTACCAACAATGATATGTGGGTGTTTTTTTAGTGATCGTATTTGTCGAGTGATATCCTGTCCACCATAGATTGGTAAAACACGGACGCGGTTAAAGTGACCAATTTTATGAAGTTCTTCCGATACTTGAACCGCAAGCTCACGAGTTGGTGCAATGACAATTCCTTGGATGTTATCGCTGTTTACATCGACATTTTCAATAAGTGGAATTCCAAATGCGGCTGTTTTTCCTGTTCCTGTTTGGGCTTGACCGATTACATCATTCCCTTGAAGTGCTATTGGAATCGTTTGTGATTGAATGGGAGTTGCTTCTTCAAACCCCATTTTACTAATCGATTTCATTAAATCCTGACTAATCCCTAGTTCGTTAAATGCTGCCAATTTTTTCATACTCCTTTTGCTAATCTATTTGTACAATGACAAAATTGACTTTTAGACGGGAAATCTGTATAGACACTGGGCTTTTCGCCTCAAAAATTTAAGCTGGATACAAATGATTGCATCATGATCGCAAAACCTACACATGATGATATATGTGCTGTAGGTAGGCATCTGCCTAGTATTTATAATAGACCAGAATCAAATTCTGCTTAAAAAAAGGACATTTTCCGTGAAATAACGGAAGTAATGCCCTTAGGGTTCACGTCCAAAAAGTTAATAAAAGGGCGTCACCAGTGGGTTATCTAGCTATGCCCTTTTTAACACTGTAGATGTAATCTTACCACTACAAAGTTAGAAATGCAATAAAGCACAATTACCAATGGTTAGTATATGCATACTATAGGTGTTTCTAAGTAAAGAATCCACTTCATAGAATAGTTTATCCTTGTCATCACCATAACAAACATGTTGCTTTCATATGGAAAGAAAAGGATTTATTTCACTCAAAAAATATTTTTGAAATAATTGTAATGTTTTTGTAACATTTCTCATTTTCAAACGTACTAATAAGTAAGAACTATTTTAGGAGGAATTAAAATGGACAAGCTATTCAATGAAAACTCAGACTTTATGAAAGAACTATTCGCATACTCCTTAGGAATTGTACTAACTTTGTTAATTATACTGCCATTTATCAACTAGAAAAGCTCGGCAACCTGCACCGAGCTTTTTCTTATTTTTTGAAAGCAAAGACGACTTCCTCGAGTTTCATCCCTCTTGAGCCCTTAACCAAAAGGATGTCTCCTTCTGATAAAAGACTTCGTAAAGCTTCAATGAGTTGTTCTTTATCTTGGTATGCAAATACCCGGTCTGGTGGGAACTGCTCCTTTGCACCGCTTGCAATATGCTCACCCAATGTTCCATATGTGAATACATAGTCAACTTTGTCAGGCTGAATGAAGCGCCCCACTTCTTCGTGATATTCATTTTCTTTATCACCAAGCTCTAACATGTCACCTAACAGGACAATTTTTTTACCTGAGGCTTGTAAATCATGCACTAAGCTAATTGCAGCCTTCATGGATAACGGGCTAGCATTATAGGCATCATTAATTAATTTCGTTCCTTCTCTACCTTCAATTAATTCAAGTCTCATATTGGTGATTTTAATTTGTTTTAAACCAATTTCGATTTTGTCCCAAGATAATCCGAAATAACGGGCTACAGCCATCGCAGCCATCGCATTATTCACATTATGCTTTCCGAGAACGGGCACATAAAATCCCTTCTTTTCCAGCTCGTTAATTGAAAAATAGGTACCCTCGTTTTCCTGTTTGATCGTAAGTGGATACAGGTCGTTTTGTTCTGACTCACCAAAGGTTGTTGTTTGAATATCCATTGATTTAACTTTATCTCTTAAAAGAGGTTCGTCCCCATGGTAAATGAGTAAGCCTTCTTTAGATAATCCTTCAACGATTTCAAATTTCGCCTTCGCGATTCCTGCCCGGGAGCCAAGGTCCATCATATGAGATTCACCAATATTTGTAATCACAGCCACATCTGGACGTCCTAAACGGGTTAAAAATTCAATTTCACCGAAGGCACTCATTCCCATTTCGAGCACAGCAACCTCAGTATCCTCTTTTAATCTTAAAATGGTTAAAGGTAAGCCAATATGGTTGTTGAAATTACCTTCCGTTTTTTGCACTCGAAGGCTGGTCGATAAAACGGCTGTAACCATGTCTTTTGTTGTTGTTTTCCCGTTGCTTCCAGTAATCCCAACGACTTTTATCGGAAGCTCATTACGGTAGTTTTTTGCAAGAGTCTGAAGAGCTTCTAATGTGTCCTTCACATAAATGACAGGGATTTGCTGTGGCGGGTTTGGCTGATCACTGCCCCATAGAACTGCCGCTGCACCATTTTCAATTGCCGCATCTACAAATTGATGGCCATTAAATGTGTCACCAATGATTGGTATGTACAGATTTCCAGGCGAAATAGTTCTTGTATCAATGGATACACCTTCAATCACGACATTTTTGTGTTGTGAGTCGAGCTTTTCACCATTTGCCATCTGTTCAATTTGGGCTAAAGTCTTTTTTATCATGAGGTACTCCCCTTTTCATGAAGAAACACTATTCAAAAGGAAGAATAGTGTTTCAAATTTTTAGATGGTGTACTTGATCGATTGTTTTTCTGCATGACGTTCAATTGCAAGATTCACTAATTTTTCAATAAGCTCTGGATAGCTAACGCCAGCCTCCTGCCATAATAGCGGAAACATGCTAAATGGTGTAAATCCAGGCATTGTATTGACTTCATTTATGATGACTTCCCCTTCTTCAGTTAAGAAGAAATCCGCTCTTACTAAACCTGAACAATCAAGGGATTTGAATGCTTTAATTGCCTCGGTTTTGACGGTTTCATATTGCTCAGCTGTAATATCAGCTGGGATAATAAGAGCTGTATCACCGTCTTCATATTTTGCTTTGTAGTCGTAAAAATCCTTCTTTGGCACGATTTCACCAACAACCGAACAGCTTGGATTGTCGTTACCAAGGACACCGATTTCGATTTCACGACCAATAATCGCCTCTTCAATAATGACTTTACGGTCAAACATAAATGCTTCTTCAAAGGCTTTTTCAAGACTTTCGCGGTTTGTCGCTTTGCTAATACCAACGCTTGAACCAAGGTTTGCTGGTTTTACAAAGCATGGATAGCCTAGTTCTTCTTCAACCTTTGTATAAGCTTCTTCCGGATTTTGCTTCCATTCACTTCGAATATAGGAAACATATTTAGCCTGTAGCAGCCCAGCTTGGCCAAAGATGTTTTTCATAATGACTTTATCCATACCCGCTGATGAAGCAAGTACACCGTTACCGACATATGGAATATTAACAAGCTCAAGTAGTCCTTGTACGGTTCCGTCCTCTCCATTTGGTCCGTGCAATAATGGGAACACCACATCAATTGCTTCTTGTTGATTTGATTGCTCAGCTGGGAAAAGCTCTGCATTTAGGGAAACAGGTGAAATGGGGGTTCCCGCTTCTTTCAGAACTAGTTTCTTTACGTCATCAACAGGTCCTGTTAATTGGCTTCCGCGAATCCATTCGCCTTCTTCCGATATATAAATGGGATGAATATCATATTTTGAGTGATCTAATGCTTTAATTACAGCTAATGCAGTTTGTAAGGAAACCTTATGCTCAGCTGATTTCCCTCCATATAGCAAGCCTAGTTTTACCTTCATTAAGCTTCCTCCTAAAAATTTCGTATACCGTTTATTGTAACATTTACGCCTTTATATTATATAACAATTACATAACATTTCTATAATTTATTACATACGTCTAGAAAAGTGTCTGTCTAGGCATGCACCTAAATTTTAGTTTTATGAAATGCCTATGTGGTAAGATTTCGAGTGAAAAAGGTAGAATCTACATACTTTGAACCAGTGAATTGCGCCGTTACACTCCATAATTGCCTTTTATTTGAGATAATTGCGAGTTCCCCGGATAGAATTGCGTTTTATTTTTGTTGATTGCGCCTTCAACAGCAACAATTGCGCGATACAGATTTTCCGCCATCAAAAAAACCCTGACGAGATACCGTCAAGGCTTTTAACATTCTTATTCTAGTGCGCTAGCGCTTTGGCCAATAGTGATGACCTGTTCTAGTTTGATGATTTTTTTGATTTCAAGTGATTTGATATGATGACCATCCATTTCGATGATTCTAAATTCATAATCCTCGAACGGAATTTTGTCACCAGGGTGGATGTCAATTTGCTCTGTTAAAATCCAACCACTAATCGTATCCACATCTGTATCATCAATCTGTAACCCAAACAAGTCGTTGACTTCACCAATTAAGACCTTACCATCAAGGATGGTAGTTGTATCATTAATTTTTTGGATAGCTGGTTTTTCATCAGTATCGAATTCATCGCGGATTTCCCCAACAATTTCTTCAATAATATCCTCAACCGTAACCAAACCAGAAGTTCCACCATATTCATCGATTAAAATCGCCATGTGAACGCGTTCTCTTTGCATTTTTGCTAATAATTCCTGAATTGGGACTGACTCAATTACGTGAATAATTGGTCTCGTATAATCCTCGATCGTTTTTTCATCTGCACCCGTACCTGTTACAACATCCGTAAGCAGTTCCTTTAGGTTGATCAATCCAATAATATGGTCCTTATCCCCATCAACGACTGGATAACGTGTATACTTCTCACTTGTCATAATCGCCAAAATCTCTTGGACTGACTTTTCCTTATCAAGGGCGATGATTTCAGTACGAGGTACCATGATTTCCTTTGCCACGCGATCATCAAATTCAAAGATTTTATTTACATATTTATATTCAGATTGGTTAATTTCACCATTTTTATAGCTTTCAGATAAAATAAGTCGCAATTCTTCTTCTGTATGGGCGATATCGTGTTCTGATATTCGCTTAAACCCGAATACTCCAGTTAACAATCGAGCTGAACCGTTTAATACCCAAATAAATGGATACATCAATCGATAGAAAAAGATTAACGGTCTAGCAAAAAACAAAGTAATTCGTTCTGCCTTTTGAATTGCGATCGTTTTCGGCGCAAGCTCCCCTACTACTACATGTAGAAATGTAATAATCAAGAACGCTAATGCGACTGATAAAACAGTTGAAAACGAAGCCGGTATATTTAAAATACCAAGTAATGGATGAAGTATCGCTTCAAATGTGGTTTCTCCAAGAAAACCAAGTCCTAAAGCTGTTACTGTAATACCTAACTGACAAGCTGATAGATATTCATCCAGGTTTGAGATGACAGTCTTAGCAGCAAATGCGCTTTTGTTCCCTTCTTGTACGAGTTGGTCGATACGAGTACTTCTTATTTTTACAATCGCAAATTCCGACGCCACAAAAAAGGCAGTTAACGCAATCAAAATTGCAACCAAGACCAAATTAAATATCTCCAAATAGTTTCCTTACACGCCCGAGACGAGTAAGGATTACACCTCCTAAGTAGGTAAGTTTTTTATGTTATTTATACAAAGTATTTATGACATTGATTTTTTATTCTTTAAGAATGAATTTTTATTCTGCAAGTTTCATAACTATATGATTCTTTGATTCAAGTAAAAAGAACCATAATTATTTTTGCGAGTGCCATGCTTTGTGTGGACATCTTATTCATCACGGATTTTTGTTGTTCTTCTGTAAGAGATTCCAGCATCGGCTTCATTTCTTTTAGTTCTGTTTCTAAATACTCCATTCGCTTGGAAAGAGCCTTTGTGTATTTCAAGACTTTCTCTTGCTCTACACGGTTTGTTTGAAAAAGTTCTACCTTTTCCTTGATTTCAAGTAAAGGGATGTTTAACTCCTTATACTGGGAAACAAGATGAAGGGTTTCCACTGCTTCTTCTCCATAGAATCGATAGTTAGAGTCTGATCGTTCAGGAGTTAAAATACCAAGCTGTGTGTAATAATCAATCGTACGTTTTGATACATTTGCTTCTTTTGCTAATTCGCCAATACGGTATAACTTCCCAACGACATCACCCCTTCTATCAAACTTCTATTCTTCTATTATATGTAAAACGAACCGTACAGTCAAACGTGACAGTTTGCCATTGTACGGTTCGTCCATTTTACTTTTTCTTTTGTCCTGGAGTGACTTGTGCTTTCAGGCTGTAAAGACCACCCTTCAAGTGAGATAGCGGCAAATCCTTATGCCTTTTTCGTATGGCTTTTGCAGCCTGCTTGCTTCGTATCCCGGTTTGGCAATATAAAATAATGTCCTTATCAGTTGGGATTCCTACTTTGTTTCTTCTAATTTTTGTTAAAGGAAGATTAATGGCTCCTTTAATATGATTTGTTTCGTATTCATAAGGGTTACGCACGTCAATGAGCGTAATCTCCTTTGACTTTTTCATTTTTTCTTTAAAATCTGCTTCCGATAATTGTTTGAGATTTTTTACTGGTCTAAATGAGTCGTAAATTAAAATAACACAAATAACTCCTAATCCAATTTGCAGCCAAGTAATTGTATCCATTTTTAAACATCCCTTTTCATACACGTTATTTTCCTATTATAATCGAAAAAGGGGGGAAATAAAAAATGTCATGTGACATGACCTCCTTTTTACGATAGAGTAAACTAGAAAATGTTTTAAGGATTGGAGAATCTACAAAATTGGGGCATGCTGTAAAACGGTTTTTGGCTGGTACGGTGTTCATCACCTATTCACTGTTTCTAATTTATTGGATGTTTTTTGCCTTTTTTCGGACAAAAGGAGGGGAGTTTCGGTATAACCTGACGCCTTTTTCGACGATTAAAAATTATTTCACATATTATGATCATTTTCCTTTTTATATTTGGATCATTAATATTGCAGGAAATATTGGCGTTTTTATACCGTTTGGGATTGTACTTCCCATTCTTTTCCCAAAGCTCTCAAATTTCTTTTTGTTTCTCATTGCTTTTATCTTCGGAATTTTTTCTCTTGAAGTCCTTCAGCTTTTCAGTAAGCTTGGAAGCTTTGATGTAGACGATATTATCTTGAATACAGTTGGTGCTGTGATTGGTTACATTTTGTTGCAGACCTTAAGGGTTCAGCGACGTCGTAAAAAAAGGAGATGAGGTCCAAATACTTCGGTGTATTTGAAACCTCATCTCCTTTTAGCGATTAACGGAAGCTGCCATTCGCACATATGTATGGCGTTTTCCACGAATTGCAATGGAATAAGTCATAATGTTCTCTGGTATTGCGATACCGTGAAAACCCGCATCACCAATATGGTAGATGTCCGCACCTGCCATTTTACCTGTCAGTGCAATTTGGCGAATAGTTGATTCATCTGCACCCTCTTGGCTTGTACCAATTGTAAGCATCACCAATGCACCTTTCGAATGAACGAAACGGACATTCTTTTCCGTGGTCTCCAGAGTGATTCCCGGAACGGTTCCAGGTGCTGGCATTAAAATCACATCTGCACCCGCGTCAACAAAGCTTTCAAGTGCTGCCTCTGAAATAATTCCACTTCCGGATTCATTAGCAACCCCTGCGCCATGCATTTTTCCAGCAATAATAAGTCCTTCACTTCCAAACACTTTACGAGCCGCCTTAATTGCTACGACAATTTCATTATTTGTGACACCTGTTTTCGGGTTTCCAGTTAAGCAAACAAAATCAAAGCCGAGTTTTTTTGCTTCACGTAAGGATTCTTCTGTCGCCAAACGCCCCTTCGGAAGTTCGAATAATTTTTCAAGCTGCTCGGCATTTGGGTCAACAGGCTCTAAATTTAAGCCGATCGGTCTGCCGGTGAGCTCCTTTAGCTTTTCAACAATGGACTCACCTTCCCTAGCTTGAAAGCCCTCTACAAAAGGGGAAAATACATCAAAATAATTAAAAATCAAGAGATCGGCTCCAAATGCTGACGCCATTTCAGCATTCGTCACAGCTGGATATACTGGCTGAAAGGAACCAATTACCTCTGATAAGATAACCCTTCCCTCAGAAGCTTTAATGGATTGCTTGAGATCTTGTCCGTTCATTTTTTTGAAATCTGAGGCTGTACAATCTAAAAGTCGTTTCATGATGAGACCCCCTACTTTTTTATGATCGAACCATTTCTACCCTATATTTATACCGGTCACCACGATAATAGGATTTTACATACTCGAGTGGCTGCTGATCCTCAAGCTGTGAGACTTGTTGGATATACAGGATTGGTGCTCCCACCTTAATCCCCAAGATAGTAGCCTCACGCTTATTGGCGGTTATTGCCTCCAGCTCTTGTGTCCCGGATATGATATAAAGTCCTATCTCTTCAACATATTTAAAAATGGACTGTTCCGCCACTTCCCATGTTAAATCAGGTACAAGATCTGCTGACATATAAAAAACCTCATAGGCAATCGGTTCCTGGTCTGCAAGCCGCAACCGCTCAATTTGGTACACCTTGGACATTTCTTCTACGTTAAGGCGTGATGCGATTAAAGAGTCTGCTTCTATTACCTTAAAGCTAAGAACCTTTGTCTCAGGTTCAAGCCCTCTTGAACGCATGTCCTCAGAAAAGCCCGTTAATCTCTGAACATTCTTTTCAAATTTTTTCACTGCCACAAAGGTACCTTTTCCTCGTACCCTTTGTAAATAACCCTCATTAACGAGGTTATTGATGGCTTGCCTTACAGTCATCCTACTGATTTGAAACTTTTCCGCAAACTCTCTTTCCGATGGAATCATGTCACCAGGCTTTAGCTCTTTGTTTTCAATTTTTTCGCGAATTTGCTGCTCAATTTGAAAGTAAATAGGTACTGGTGAACTCTTCTTTATCACGATCAAAGCCCCTCTTTTTTTCATCATCTACGAAAGAAAGTGCCTCTTCGTCTGCAATAATCGTTACGTCAGGATGATTCTTTAAAACAGTAGCCGGAATCGTTTCAGTAATCCCCCCATTTATCACTTTTTCAAGGATTTCAGCCTTTGCTTTTCCAGATACTAGCAAAAGGATTTTTTTACTATTCATAATTGTAGAGATCCCCATTGTAACAGCATGAGTTGGAACCTCGTCGATGCTATTGAAAAAACGCATATTTGCTTGTCTTGTTGATTCTTCAAGCTCGACAGTATGTGTTATAGAATCGAAGGGTGTACCAGGTTCGTTAAAGCCAATATGTCCATTTACTCCAATCCCAAGTAATTGAAGGTCAACCCCACCTAAATCAGAAATGACCTTTTCATATTTTTTGCTTTCCTCTTCATAATTATCTGCCAATCCGTTTGGAATATGGATATTATCTTGGTTTATATTGATATGTGAAAAAAGGTTTTCCATCATGAAATGATGATAGCTATTGGGATGATTCTTTTCGATCCCTAAATATTCATCAAGATTCACTGTCTGAATGTTTTCATAGGATGTCTTATTTTGGTTGTGATCCTTAATTAACTCCTCATATGTACCAACCACAGTGCCACCAGTCGCAAGTCCTAATACCGAGTTTTGTTTTTCTTCTACTTGATGAGAAATCATTGCTGCTGCAAATTTGCTCATTTCTTCAAAATCCTTTACTGCTACAACTTTCATCATTATCCCTCCCTATTTGAGTAAGCAAGTCTTCCACGACAAAATGTCATGATTACCTCTAACTGATCGTTGACTATTACAATATCTGCGTCTTTACCCGCTTTAATACTTCCTTTTCGATCAAACACATTGATTTGCTTTGCTGGGTTAACAGCCGTCATTTCGGTTATGTCCTGAAGAGAACAATCAGTGAATTTCATCATGTTTCGAACTGCATCATTTAATTTTAAAATACTTCCGGCTAATGTTCCATCATTTAATACGGCTCTTTCCCCATTTACACTTACCTCTTGACCACCTAGATCATACATCCCTGCACCAAGGCATTTTGCACGCATTGCATCGGTTATAAGAATGGAGCCTTTACTCCCTTTATTTTTATATGCAAACTTCACCATTTTAGGCGCAATATGAATGCCATCGACAATCATTTCACATTTTACTTCATCATGTAAAAGAACAGCACCCGCTACCCCTGGTTCCCGGTGGTGTAATCCACGCATGCCGTTAAATAAATGCGTAGCATGGGTAACTCCTGCTTCTATCGCTACTTCGACTTGATCGTACACTGCATCTGAATGGCCGATGGAGGCAACGACCCCAGTATCTTTCAAATGAGCTGTTAACTCTAATCCCCCTGGTTCCTCAGGTGCTAATGTCACAAGGCGGATATTGTCACCTGATAAGGTTTGCCATTTTTTAAACAGCTCCACATCTGGGTTGATGATATTACCTGGATGCTGTGCTCCCGCTCTTTTCGGAGATAAAAATGGTCCTTCTAAATGGGCTCCTAAAATTTCCGCATGCCCCGGATTTTGCTTTGGGATAAAATCAGCAATATTACCGATTGCGTTCTCAATGTCTTCCTTGGACTTCGTCATGGTAGTCGCAAGAAAGCTAGTGGTACCTTCCTTCGGTAATGTTTGGGACATTGTCACTAATGCACCAGGGGTCGCGTCCATCACATCAGCACCGCTTGCCCCATGAATATGTAGATCAATCATACCTGGTAGTAATGAGAAAGATTCATTAAAGGTGATGACTTCGTCTTGTTCACTTGCTTGGAAATCAGCCATTTGGCCAACCTTTTTTATTTTTTCTCCATCTACTTCAATAAATCCTTTTTCGATGATTCCATCTTCTGAAAAAATGGTTAGATTTGTTATAAACATATCAAAGACTCCTTTTATATATCTTACTTTAAGTATATATTTTATGACAGCTAGTTGTCTATACCACTTATACAGTTTGTTATTTTATCTTACTTTACCCTTCTTATTATAAATTATTGTGTTTTCCTATCAAATAAAGAGGAGCCATCCAGTAGTGGAATGCCCCTCTTATCATTTTTACTTCTCTTTGCGAATTTTATTGACTTCGTCTGCAACGAATTGTACGTTTGTTCCCACGATAACTTGAATGCTGTTTTTACCAACAATATTAATACCTGGAACACCGGTTGCTTTAATTTTTTTCTGATCGACTTTATCCATATCTTTAACTTCTAAACGTAGGCGGGTCACACAGTTATCAACTGACGTTACGTTCTCGTCTCCACCTAAGCCCTCATAAATTTGAGCAGCCATGGAAGCGAATCTAGATTTGCCATCTGCTTGTGTAGTTGTTTCAACCACTTCTTCGTCTTCACGGCCAGGAGTTTTTAGGTTAAATTTAACAATTAAGAAACGGAATAGAACATAATAAATCACTGCTATTACAAGCCCTTGTACTAATAACATCCAAGGTTGATTTGCGATCGGATTTCTTAGACTTAGGAAAAAGTCAACAAACCCTGCACTAAACGCAAATCCCGCTGTCCAGTGGAATGTAGCTGCAATAAACAATGAAATACCTGTTAATGCTGCGTGTACAACATATAAAGCTGGTGCTAAGAACATAAACGCAAATTCAAGTGGTTCTGTAACACCTGTGAAAAATGCTGCAAATGCGGCTGCCATTAATAAGGATGCAGCTTGTTTCTTTCTTGTTGTTTTAGCAGTGTGATACATGGCAAGTGCTGCTGCTGGTAAACCAAACATCATTACAGGGAAAAAACCAGCTTGGTATCTACCAGTAATCCCTTTTTCACCTGCACCACTTAAGAAATTATTGATATCGTTAATACCTGCTACATCAAACCAGAATACCGAGTTTAACGCGTGGTGAAGACCAGTTGGAATTAAAAGTCTGTTAAAGAATCCGTATAATCCAGCACCAACTGCTCCTAAATCCAGAATACCTTTACCAAATGCAACCAATCCAGAGTAGATAACTGGCCATACAAATAACAGCACTAGAGATGCGACTAACATAGCAACGGATGTCAAAATTGGAACAAGTCGCTTTCCACTGAAGAAGGCTAGTGCATCCGGTAATTGTACATCACTGAAGCGATTGTACATTATAGATGCGATAATACCAGATATAATTCCGATAAATTGGTTTTCTATTTTTCCAAACGCTGCATTAACTTCAGTTGGGTCTACCCCTTGGAGCATTGCCACTGTGTTTGTTGCAAGTAGTGTTGTAACTGTAAGATACCCCACCAATCCACTTAATGCCGCTGAACCATCCTTATCCTTCGACATTCCTAATGCGACACCCACCGCAAAAAGAATTGCCATATTATCAATAATTGCTCCCCCAGCTTTTATTAGGAAAGCTGCGATAGGGCTTCCTCCACCCCATCCTTGTGGGTCAATCCAATAACCGATACCCATCAAGATAGCTGCTGCTGGCAGTACCGCAACAGGTAACATCAATGAACGACCAAGTTTTTGAAGATACTTCATCATGTTGATAATTCCTCCTTAATTTAGTATTTTCCTTCTATTCTTTGGCCCTCTAACTCCGTAAATAAATCATGTATAATTTCAAAAATAGGCAACGCTTACACGTTAGTGTAACCAAAAGATAGGAAGAATAATTACGGTACTCATTTTAACACCAAGGGGTTTAGTTGTCTATACCACCCCCTATGGAACTTTTTACAAAAAATCATCAATTTTATCTACTACAATAAAACTAAAGCAGTATAGATGAAGGGAGTTCATTATATTACACTAGGGATAAGCCAGTGAATAGGAGGTATTCCATGAAACAAGGTGATAAGGTTGTCTATAATAACGATTTGTACGAAGTTCTGTACGTTTATGAAAATGGAATGTATGAGATCAAACAAATGGAATTACTCTTCAAGGTAGAGCTCGTAAATAAGAGCGATCTCGTACCTGTTGCTTGTTAAAATACTTGATTCCCCCTTCCCTAGAGGTTTTTTAAAAATCCATTGTTTTTGTAACAATGGATTTAATTTGTTCCCCTATATGTTTTTTAACACCGCACGTACCGGACTTCCATCTGCTCCTTCAATACGTAGTGGCAGTGCAATTAATTCATAATCACCTAATTCCACATTATCTAAGACAATCCCCTCAAGAATATATATGCCATGTTTATGTAAATGATGATGGGCTTGTAAATCTTTACTATCTAACTGATCGACCGATGGCGTGTCGACGCCGATTAATTGAATGCCTTTTTCAGATAAAAATGAAGCGAGTTCTGGCTTTAAGCTTGTAATCGAATTTGGAAATTTGCTTCGATCCTTCCATGAAGTTGTGCGGATTAATAATCGTTTCACACCTGATAAGTCGAATTTTTGTATGTCCTCGACCCCAATCTCTTTTTTTCCCAACACCTCAATAATTCGTGCTTTTCCCACATATAAGTCAAGATCCAGCTCATGCACCTTTTTTCCATTATTGTCAAAGTGGTATGGTGCATCAATATGCGTACCAATATGGGTGCTTGATGTGATTTTTCCTACATTTACAGTTGATGCTTCCTCAATTGACCATGATAGTGAGTATTCAAATGGAGTATCGTTTGGCCACTCCTGTGTTGTTTGATTTAAAGGCTGTGAAATATCAATGAGTTTCATTTTATTCACCTCACATGCTTAGGTATTTTTTTCCTTCTTCTATTTTACTCGATATTAATGCTGCCGTTAAGCATCTAAAGTCCACCGACTCTCTTTAATTACCACCAATACTTTATTTACGGAAGTAGCAAAATATAAAGGTAAATCGAATCATGCAAAGGAGGAATTTAGATTGCAAAGATTTACAAAAACCGGTATAGCGATATTTGGATCTGCGATGCTTTTATTGTCTGCGTGTAATACCAACAACAACAATGCCGCGGATGATAATAATCGTTCAGCAAACGTAGAAAGTGTAAATAACGGTTATCTCATCAAACAAAACAACCCTTATCGTACGACTACGTCAAGTGATAAATATCCGCATACAACAAGTGTTCAGAATGCACAAGGCGAACAAGATTATTTTCGATTCATCAATAAAAAAATTGTCGTACGTACGCCAAACGGTACGAACGTAGCTCCGAATGGGAACTTCAATTGGGCAGGTGGACCAAATAATGTGGTACCGGGACCAAATAATGTGGTACCGGGACCAAATAATGCGGTACCGGCGCCGAATAATGTGGCTCCAGCACCAAATTACCCAACAGGACAAACGCCACCTGTTGAACAAAATCGTCAGCCTGCAACTCAGCAGCCTGCTCCTGCCCCAGCACCAACCGCGGGGGTAAGCAATTTTGAAAGACAAGTAATTGATCTTACAAATGCACAACGTAAGAAAAACGGTCTGCCCGCCCTTCAATCTGATGCGGCTTTGGGCAAAGTAGCGAAGACGAAAGCAAACGACATGCAGCAAAAAAATTATTTCTCCCATACGAGTCCTACTTATGGATCTCCATTTGATATGATGAGGGATATGGGAGTATCCTATAAAACAGCCGGTGAGAATATTGCCAAAGGGCAAGCATCTCCTGAAGCCGTTGTAAATGCTTGGATGAACAGTGAAGGACATCGTAAGAATATCCTAAATCCAAACTTCACCCATATTGGAGTTGGTCACCAAGCAAGCGGAAACTACTGGTCACAAATGTTTATTGGAAAATAAATAAATGGGGCGACAATTCTGAAATGTCGCCCCAATTTTTAAGTTATTTTTTAATTTTAACAAACTTACGCTTCCCGACTTGAACGATCATGTCGTCTGTAATTTCCACCTCTAAGTGAATATCCTCTATTTTATCCCCGTTCAATTTGACGCCGCCGTTTTGGATCATTTTTCGTGCTTCCCCTTTAGATTTTTGTAAATCCAATTGAAAAAGCAAGTCAATGATGGAGACTGAGCTTTCGCCTGACCACTTTACTTCAGGAATGTCTTCTGGGATTACCCCTTTTTGGAAGACCGTTTTAAAATGATCTTCTGCCTGCTGAGCCGCTTCCTCCCCATGGTACATTCTCACAATGGTTCTTCCAAGTAGCATCTTTGCATCACGTGGGTGAAGAGTACCATTCTCTATGTTTGCTTTAATATCATTCTTTTCTACAAGAGATAAATCTGTTACAAGATCAAAGTATTTCGCCATCATTTCATCCTGGATGGACATCGTTTTTCCAAACATCTCATTTGGTGCCTCATCAACACCAATGTAGTTTCCTTTTGACTTAGACATCTTTTCAACGCCATCAAGTCCTTCTAAAAGCGGAAGAAGGATAACGACCTGCTTTTCTTTACCAAAATGCTCTTGTAAATGCCTTCCCATTAACACGTTGAAATGCTGGTCATTCCCCCCTAATTCGATATCGCTTTCCAGTTCAACCGAATCATAGCCCTGCATCAGTGGGTAGAAGAATTCATGGAGAGAAATTGGCTTTCCGGTCGCTAAACGGTCAGAGAAATCATTTCTTTCAAGTAAACGAGCAACAGTGATACTTGCCGCTAAATTAATAATGTCCTCAAAATTCAAGGTAGATAGCCATTTGGAGTTGTAGTGCAACTCAACCTTTTCCATGTCTAATACTTTTCCAAACTGCTCAAAGTACGTTTTCGCATTGTGTTTCACTTCTTCATCGGTCAGTTGTTTTCGGGCAACGGATTTACCTGTTGGATCCCCAATTTTCCCTGTAAAGTCACCGATTAGAAGCTGAATTACATGGCCATTTTCTTGGAATTGTTTTAATTTGTTTAATACCACTGTATGCCCTAAATGAACATCTGGCGCAGATGGATCAAGGCCAAGTTTTACTTTTAGTGGTTGGTTTGTAACAATGGATTTTGCGATTTTTTGTTTTAATTCGTGTGCAGGAACGATTTCCTGCACACCATTTGCATAGATATCAAATTGTCTTTCAAGTTCTATTTTTTGTTCGTCTGTTAACTGTTCAATAAAGTTCTCCATTTTCGGTTTCCTCCTGGGTTTGTTATTGAAAAAAAACACAAAAAACCACGCCCCTAAAAAAGGGACGTGGCTGCACGCGGTACCACCCTTGTTTGAAGATATGCATCTTCCGCTTCATTCGAATAACGGCTCGTCCGTTCTTTGCTAGTGCCGTTTTCGGGTTCACAAAAAAAGCTCAAGGAGGTAATTCGCATTTTATCTTTGTTCCGGTTTTCACCAACCACCGGCTCTCTGCTACAGGGAGATAAGCTGCTACTGAATCCTATCATCACTTAATATTTAAATATAATGGTTATTGTATAGGATAATTCAATATTTAACAAGCAAAAAAGCAACTACCCGAAGATAGTTGCTTATTCCAATGTTACCTATGCAACAACAAGTCTTATTTTATTGTCAGAAGGATCTTTTGTAATCGTGACCCCGTCCTCTTCTTGAACATATGCACCGATCTGCTTTAGGTTTTCAACAGTTGTTTGTAAGGCATTTTCGTTTGGCAGTACGAGCGTAAAGATCTTAATTCCTGCACTATTTTCAGATGGTGCAGGTGCACCTACGCCATTCCACGTGTTAAGCCCAATGTGGTGGTGGTAACCTCCTGTTGAAATGAATAATGCCATACCCCCATAACGGGTGACAACATCAAAACCAAGCCCTTTTGTGTAGAATTCCTCGGTTTTTGCCAACTCAGATACATGCATGTGAATATGACCCATTACTGTTCCTTCTGGTAGTCCTGTCCACTTCTCTCCATTTGCAGCTGCAAGTACGCCTTGGCCATCCATTGGTTCAGTTACCATTTTTACTTCCCCATTTGCCCATTCCCATTCTGTATCAGGGCGGTCTCTATAAATTTCAATTCCATTACCGTCTGGATCATCTAAATAGAGAGCTTCACTTACTGCATGGTCAGATGCTCCAATTGGAACATTATTTTGGACCAAATGATAAAGAACTTTTCCTAGGTCCTTTCGTGTTGGTAAAAGCAGTGCAAAATGGTATAGCCCTGTTCGTCGCGGTTCTTTTGATGTAATATTTTCAGGCTGTTCAATTGATAATAATGGTGTTTTTCCATCAGCAGTTAAAAGTGCTTTTTTTCCAGATTGCTCTAATACTTTAAATCCAATGATATTTTGATAAAACGTCAAAGAACGTTGTAAATCGGTTACTTTCAATTCAACAAGACCTACAAATGTATATGGTGGGCGTTGATATTTCATTTTGATGCGCCTCCTATTTTTTATTAGTAACTTACTTTATGTAAGTAATTATATTTTCGTAATTAAATTATGTCAAGCAGGTTTATTATTTTTTACAACACGTTATAATATATTTATAGGGGTGAAGGAAATATGGATTCAAAAGTAATTTGTCCTAAATTTGAAAAAGCTATGAATTTAATCGGTCAAAGGTGGACAGGACTTGTTATTTACCAACTTCTCTCCGGTCCACAGAGATTTTGTACGCTTGAATCTTCGATTGGAATCAGTGGAAGAGTTCTATCAGAAAGACTTAAAGAACTTGAGAATCAAGGAATCATTAAACGACATGTATACCCAGAAACCCCTGTACGCATTGAATATTCGTTAACCGAAAAAGGGGTGGCCTTAAAACCTTTAATGGACGAAATCCAAAAATGGTCACAAGAATGGGTAGAACTAAATTCATAAACAGCTCAGTAAAGCAGATTGTATCTTAACCAATCTGCTTTTAACTTTATTAAGCAG
>NZ_JBALOX010000030.1:33539-44635 GCF_036965165.1 Bacillus sp. JJ1521
AAGACTAAGTACGCCACATCCTGCGGCAACGTCTTTTTGACCCACCTCGTGTGGGCCTAAAATCGGGCGCAAATACGCCACGGCGCATTTGATTAACTATCATACGTCTTAGGTCGTATCAAGAAATATATCGGTAGTGCATTACATCATTCCCTTTCTTCTTTTATGATAGAAGTAAGATAAATGATAAAGGCAGGTTAGAAAAATGAAGAAAATATTAATCATATTTTTTGTTCTTATTGGGGCTTATCTATTGATAACAAATCTCTACCGTATCCCTGGGCTCCCCTTTGGTAATTCTGGAGAATCCGCCAAGATTTCCGAAAAAATTGATGAGATTAACATTGATATTACATCGATTAGCACGACAGTTATCCCTGAAAACCGCGATGACGTGGAAGCCGAACTAAAAGGAAAAGGTAAAGTTCATGTGTCAAAAAGTGGAGACACGATAGAGGTCACTTATGAAAAAGGATTTTTCAACTTGGGTTGGTTCCCTTTCTTTGATAAAACGAAACTAACTGTGTATATCCCTGAAGATTATGACCGAGATCTTTCACTTAGAATCGGGTCTGGCCATTTAGAGTTCGACGGTAAGCCAATGGAGTTAAACGACCTTTCTGTCGATGTCCATTCCGGAAATATGAGACTGCAAAACCTTTCCGCTGAAACATTTACACATAACGTTGCTTCCGGAAATTCCATCATTAACAATATAACAACAAAAAGCGGAGAAATCGATGTTCGCTCAGGTAATGTGACAGTGGACGATTATACGGGAAAACTAGAAACCGAAGTACACTCTGGTCGTTTAAAAGCAACCATTGCTGAACTCACAGATTCAATTGATGCAAGTGTAAAATCGGGTCTACTTGATATTGATCTACCAAATGATGCTGACTTTACATTAAAAGGCGAATCAAATAGCGGCTTTATTACAAATGATTTCTCTCTTGAAGATTCCACAAGGGATAAGGGGAGAATTGAAGGGAAACACGGCGCAGGTACCTATGATGTAAATATTAAAGTAAATAGTGGAAAAGCAAGTATTAGATAAAGTAAAGGCGCTCGTAGCTCGGGCGCTTTTTATTTTTAGGCTCTGTTATTATTCATTATTCATTTTCGTTTAGGTATGGGAATTCATAGGCGGAGATTTTCCGATTAACTGCTCTAAATAGGATAAAATCCAATGAATTGGAGAATATAGGCGGAAAAACTTCCTTTATTTTTAAGAAAAATTGGGTATTTCCAACTCTAAGCGGAATTTTTCCGCTTATTTTTCAAACACAGTAAAATCAACATTCAGTTATAACAAAGGTATTTTTAAAATTGTACTGACAAAATTTTCAATCTATTTTATTATTAATTATAATACACTAATACCTAGGAGGTCTTATTATGAGTATTGCGCTCATTTCCGATATTCACGGAAATATGACAGCACTTGAAGCTGTACTAAAACATATCAAAGATCGTGGAATTGAGACGATTCTTTGTTTAGGAGACCTTGTAGGAAAAGGGCCAAACTCAGCTTTGGCGGTTGACCGGATTCAAGAGGTGTGTGAGGTCGTGCTATTGGGGAATTGGGATGACTTTATTCAAAATGAACATCCAGATGAAGGGATTAAATGGCATCAAAATCAGCTTGGAGAAGAACGCCTCTCATACTTAGGATCACTTCCTTTTCATTTTGATTTTTATATAAGTGGAAAATACATTCGGTTGTACCATGCCTCCGCGAAAAGTGTCCACCACCGTGTTGTCCCTATGGTTCATTCCGAGGATGAAAAAAGAGCCATGTTCGATCACTCAGAATGGATTTTACCTTTAGAGGATAAGACTCCAGACATTATCGGATTTGGAGATATTCATGCTGCCTTGATTGAACCAATGGGTACAGAAAAAACCCTTTTAAATGTTGGCAGTGTCGGCAACCCTCTTGATACAACACAAGCAACCTTTGCGATTTTACATGGAGAATATCAATCAAAAGAAGTTGCACCCTTTTCAATTGAAATTGTACGTATTCCATATGATGTTGAAAAAGAATTAAAGATTGCAGCCGAAATGGGGTTACCGTATTTTGATGATTACGCGACGGAGCTCCGCGAAGCATATTACCGAGGGGCATCGAAAAAGGAAAAATAACTAATTCATGAAACTTGCACAAGACAAAAGAATACATGTAAAATAATAAAATAACGATATTTAATATGTATAACTTTCATAAATATGGGATAGAATGTTTTTTATTTGTCTAGCTCCAGGCGCCATCGGCTCGAGGTCATAAGCCAATCGCTTCTGAAGGCAAAATGCACCTTCTGTCAGCGCTTATCTTATGCTTGTCGCCGATAAGCAAGCGCCTTGTGCTTTTCTATTTACCTCTATATAACTATATAAACCCTGAGAGGAGAATTGCCATGACTGCCAATAACGAACCTAAAAAAGAGATCACGGTTAATTCAACTGTCCAGCTAAAAGGGATAGTAAAGGCAATATTTAATGATTCCATCCACGTTCAAATCGGAGGAAAAATTATTACACTTCCCGCTTCAAACCTTTTAAAGCAAAACAAAACGCCATTGACCTAATACAGGAAAAGGAATACCACGTTTTAATATGGTATTCCTTTTTATATTTATAGGAAAGGGTTATAAAATCGATTACCATCGTGGAATGTTATAACCATAGAGATAATTAAAATCGCAGTAAATAAAACCACTGTTACATAATCGACTACATGAAATGCGCGTAAACGATACCAGGTGCGCTTTTTGTTTTTTCCGAATCCTCGAAGTTCCATTGCATTACTGATCGTTTCGATTTTGTCCAGGCTCGATAGGATCAAAGGGATAAGAATGGAAGCTATATTTTTTACCCGCTTATGCAGCCTTTCATTTTTTGACATGTCAATCCCTCTTGCTTGCTGTGAGTGTGCGATGTTCCAGAAATCTCGTTGAATTTCTGGGATATAACGCAAAGCAAGTGCAACCGCATATGAAATACGATAGCTAATCCCAATACGATTTAGGGATGCAGCAAATTCACTTGGATTTGTTGTCACAATAAATAATAAGGCAGCAGGTATTACCGTAAAATATTTGAGTGTGATATTAAACTGGTAAAACAGCTGTTCCAAGGTAATATTGTATCTCCCAACTATTTCGAATAGCACATGGCTCGTCCCATAAATCTTGACTCCTTCTTGCGGAGAAAAGGCGTAAATTGCAAGATTATTAATGAACAAGAATAATAGGATAAAAAGAAGCACGAACGAAATCTCTTTTAGTTTCACTTTGGAGACTTGAAAAATGATGAGACTAATGACAAATAAAAACAGAAGGATACGCGTGTCATACGTTAACATAGCAGTAGAAGACCACAAGATAAAGCAAATAAGCTTTGTCGCACCTGTTAATTGATGAACGGGTGACTTACGTTCAATATAGGATAACATTTCTACTGCCATGTCCTACGAACCTCCTTATCATACACAATAAACCGTTCAACAAATTCAAGTGGTTCATTTATCCCTGCTCGCTTTGCTAGTTCAAATAAGGAAGTTTCCTTTAAGTTAGCTTGTTTAATAATTTCTGAGTCTGTTAGCACGCTTGCGGCTGATTGATCGGCTATCTTCTCTCCACCCGCTATCACAATTGCACGCGGTGTATACTCAAGCATAAGATGCATATCATGTGTAATCATAATAATCGTAATTCCTTGCTTATTTAATTCGACAAGAAACTCCATTATTTCGGTGTAATGGCGGAGGTCCTGCCCAGCTGTCGGCTCATCTAAAATAATGACTTCGGGTTCTAAAACAAGGATTGATGCAATTGTCACACGTTTCTTTTGTCCAAAGCTAAGAGCGGAAATCGGCCATTTTCTAAATGGGTAAAGACCGCACACCTTCAGTGTTTTCTCGACCCGTTCCTGTATCTCAGCTTCAGGCACACCGCGGATCTCAAGTCCGAGTGCAACCTCATCGTAAATCAAATGCTTTGAAATCATATGGTTTGGGTTTTGCATAACCATTCCAATCCGTAAAGACCGTTCCTTGATTGTATCATTTGTTATATCTTGACCTGAAAAAAGAATTTTTCCAGAGCTTGGTTTTTCAAATCCGCAGATAAGCTTTGAAAGGGTCGATTTTCCAGCACCGTTTTTTCCTACAATACTTACAATCTCGCCTTTTTCAATCGAAAAGGATACATTCCGAATCGTTTCTTTTCCTTGATGATAGGAAAATGAAAGATGATCTAGCTCCAAAATAGGCGAAGTCTTCTCTCTCCTTTGAGGTGTGACTCCCCTTTCAAACCACTCAATTAATCTGTCCCTACAAGCTTCCACATCAAAGGAAGGAAGATGTGCTGGCTTCATGTCCTCTGTTATCTCGCAGCCTGCATATTTCACTGCTTTGACATACAACGGTTCACGGATATGGCGTTCCTCTAAAATAGGCTTGGATAAAAGTTCATCAGGTTTCAAATCGCCAACAATTCTTCCTTCATCCACAACAATAATCCGATCCACATGACGATATAGAACATCCTCTAAGCGATGTTCTATAATCACTACTGTCGTATTCGTCTCTTTTTGGATTCGATCGATTAAGTCAATTGCATACTGACCCGTTGCAGGATCAAGATTCGCTAAGGGTTCATCAAAAAGGAGGATATCTACTTTATCAACCATGACTCCTGCAAGGGAGACCCTTTGCTTTTGTCCGCCTGACAACTGATGAAGGGATGAATGCAAATATCCCTCCATATCCACCATTTTCGATACTCCCTCAACAGTTTCAATCATATTCTTCTGTGGCACGCAATCATTTTCAAGAGCAAAGGCAATGTCTTCTCCTACAGTCAGTCCGATAAACTGTCCATCCGGATCCTGTAATACGGTGCCGACCATTTTAGATATTTTAAAAATATCTAGATCCTTTGCTTCTTTGCCCATAATTTTAAGGCTCCCTTGGTTACTTCCCTTATAAGAAAAGGGAACAAGCCCGTTCAGGCAATTTCCGATCGTGCTTTTGCCTGATCCAGAAGGCCCTACAATTAATACCTTTTCACCCTCATATATTTTAAGATTAATATCCCGAAGAGTAGGCTCTGCTTGGCTACGATATGTAAAGCTATAATTGATAAATTCGATAACAGGTTTTTTCATCATACTACTCTCCTAAACGAAAAGCTCAAGCTCCTTGAAGTGGAACGTCTACTAAGTACGCCACGTCCTGTGGCAAACGTAGACGTCAGCACGTCCCTGTGCAAGTCCGACAAGCATAAGACTATCCTTCATGAAGGTTGCTCTTTGACCTTCTTGACGGATTGGCTAGACCATAGAGGGGCTAGGCGCTGGAGCTAGACACCAAAACTATTTTAAAACTTTTACCTTTTTTATAGATCCTTCGTCAAGCTTCCACTTTTACTTCTTGTTTTTGCATACGCCACTAATAAAATCGTGCCAATGATTCCAACAGTGACCATGTTTGCAATTCCCGCGAAGATTCCTTGAACATACACTTTATTTGCTGGTTCAGCGTAAATCCAAACATCCAATGTCGGCGCAACGACAAACCACCCAATCGCTTGAGCGATTACTTGAACAATATTGAATGTTACAATCTTTTTGCCATTGATAATTCCAGATTCTATATCAATTTTGTTTTTAACAAGTCCAAATATAAATCCTACTAGCATTGAGACAAAGACCCAGCTCCACCAAACAGAACCCCATGAAATAGCATCGTTTAAAGTATGACCGATCAATCCAATTAAGGCACCTGCTATTGGACCGAACACAACAGCCATTAACGCCAAGAATGCATATGATGTTTGAATTGTAGTATTCGGAACAGGTGTTGGGATAGCTGCGAATTTTGCTAAAATCACAAATACTGCAGCTCCAATTCCAATCGCAACAATGGTTTTAATAGATAAACTTTTCATAAATCTCATACCCCCTAATTTTTTGAATTAAAACAAAAGTTAATTATAAATGATTTTTGGTACTTTGCGAATATAAATTTTCCAATTAGAACCTGTCTCGATGTGGTAAGCTTTGGCAAATGAACCTTGGTTGATGGCTACCCCAATTTTATCAAGGGAATTAATAAACAATAATGGTTCTCCTAGATGGCTATCCGCAAAAGAACGTCCATACGTCATAATATTTTTGTACACCTGACGTGTATCGTTCTCGATGGTTACTTCAAAATGATCTCCATGCTCAACATTTAGTTGTTTAAAAGTTTCACGCTCAATATTCGTCCATAAATTACCAAAACGAATATCAAGAATATCAATCGTACCTAATACACTGTCCTTTTCAACCTTCGCATCTGACAGCTGTAATCCAACAAGGGAATCAACTGGAACACTAGGTCCAACCTCTTCGTATAAAATGACACCAGATGCAAGTCTTGCTCCCGTATAGACATATACATCACGACCATGGAATGTATAAGACTCTCCTGAAAAAGGTAAACGGTTTGTACTTTCATCAATGATTCGTACTTCTTTAATTCCAATTTTATTCTGAATATGTGTGAGGGTACCATTATCCGGAGTCACAATATATTGATTTGTTTCTGTCTTCACTACAATACTGCGTCGATCAGAACCGACACCTGGGTCAACAACTGATACAAAAACAGTCCCTTCTGGCCAATAGGAAATCGTCTGATACAGTCGATAAGAGCCTTCCCAAATATTATATTGCGGAATGTCATGAGTTAGGTCAAAAACTCGCAATTCTGGATTAACCGTAATCGCCACTCCATACATTGCACTTACTGCCCCGTCACTTAAACCAAAATCTGTTTGTAATACTAGATGATTTGTCACAATAAATTCCTCCATTTTTTTAATCGATTTAAGATAAACTCATTTTTTGATAACAAAAAAACCACGTCATTATCAAATACGATAAGGACGTGGTTTATCTCACGTGGTACCACCTTAATTCACTGTTTGCTCACACAAACAGTCTCAACAAGTACGCAGGTCTAGTCTTAGCCCGTATACTGTGGTATTGATAACGAGTACCAAATCTCGTCGGAACCTACTCATAACGAAGTTACTTTCAGCACGAAACTCAGAGGCCATTGTTCAGATTTGTATTTTTGCTTCTTTTCAGCTACCGAAGCTCTCTGTGTAAAATAGCGAAATCCTACTTTTTCTCTTCATCGTCTTTACTTAAGGAAATAATATTAATTAAGTTGTTATGTTGAAAGTAATTATATCCGAACAAATTTTTAAATTCAAGTGAAATTTCAAAAAATATTTTAGATTTCATTATATTCAAGAAGATTCCCCCCCTTCTATATCATTACTTGAATATCCGTTCATTTTAAACATAAAAAAATCGATGCAGCTTACTTTACATTACAATTTTGTAAGCCACACCGACCGTTGGTCAACTATAGAATTGGGGATAAAAGTCTTGAAATGGATTCTTTAAACTTTATATTAACCCCTCTTTTTCCGTATTCTTCATGTGTGAGCAGTTTAGATTGTGTGATATCCTCTTTGAAAATGGCTGTTAGCTCTTTAGAAATGTTCTCATCATATAAAAAAGCATTTACCTCAAAATTGAGCCGGAAGCTCCTCACATCGATATTCGCTGTGCCGACTGAAGAAATCTCCTCGTCAACTACAAGTGTCTTTGAATGGATAAAACCATTACTGTAAATATAGACTTTTGCCCCAACTGGAAGTAATTCCCCAATATGCGAAAGGGTTGCCCAATAAACGAAAGGATGATCCGGCTTATCCGGAATCATAATATTCACTTCCACTCCCGAAAGGCATGCAACGCGTAACGCATCCAACAAGCTTTTATCTGGAATAAAATAGGGTGTCTGGATATAGATTGATTTTTTCGCTGAATAGAGCATTTTTATGTACGCATTCTTAATCTGCTCAAATTCGGAATCAGGACCACTTGTAACAATTTGAATCCCGACATTACCAAGCCTGACGTTCTCAATTGGAAATAGCTCCGGGTCATACATAATATCAAAATCACGAGAGGCTTGATTCCAGTCTAAAATGAAGCGTACCTGCATGGTGTCAACCGCAGTTCCCCTTATGCGCAAATGAGTATCTCGCCAATACCCAAACCTTGAATTTAAGCCCAGGTACTCATCTCCCACATTGAAGCCACCCACATATCCAACCTTTCCATCAATAATGACCAATTTCCGATGGTTTCGGAAGTTCATCCGCAAATTGATAAATCGTAGCTTTGATGGAAAAAAGACCTCGACTAAGCCACCCGCTTCCCGAAATTCTTTAAAAAACCGTTTTGTTAATGTCCTAGAACCCAACTCATCATAAAGCACTCGGACAGTAACGCCTTCTTTTACTTTCTTTGTTAAATGCGCAATGAGTTTTCGACCTAGATTATCGTTTTTAATAATATAGTACTGCAAATGAATCGATTCCTTTGCAGCTTCAATGTCCTGGAATAGACTTCTATATTTCTCTTGCCCATCCGTAAAAACTTCAACTGCATTATTTTTTGTAAATAAAGCCTGGTCATTCACGAGGTTCATATAAATAAGGTCTTGATTATCTTGCGTGACCCGATTGTTAAAGTGGAATTTTTGGGTTCGCAACTGCTCTTTTTGCCTCTCTAATACCTCTTCAATTCCACTCTTTTTTAAATCATCCCACTGAAAAAGGTGGTTGCGTGTTAAATTCCGACCTAAAAGCAAATACAAAATAAAGCCAGCTACTGGAATAAAAAAAAGGACTAATAACCATGCCCAAGTCGAACTCGCATCTCTTCTTTCACGAAAGATGACAACCACGGCAAATACAATGTTTAAAACCATAACCAACCCTAATAATACTGAAGTAATATTTACCATATTTCCCTCTCTCACCCGATTCATTCTACATTCCAATATACTATATTTCAGAATGTTTATAAAATAATTAGCTACATTCTTGATGTCTGGGATAATTATAATGCCTCTATGGTTTTTATTTATGTTCTATAAACTTTATTTTGATTTTATGGTTTTTATTTTTATTCGATGGGTTTTAGCAAAATCAAATTTTTCAAGAGCAAGAAACCTGGCTTTTTTAGAGCCAGGTCTCTTACCTTAATGAATATTTCTATCAACATAGCGTCCATAGTCAGGAACCGCAATTTGATCAAAGTCCCTTACCAATCTTTCTAAGGATTCCTCCAACAACTCACCGGTCAAGGGCAATCCGTGCCCCGTAATGGCAACACTCGGCTTAAGCCCTGCCAATGTTTCAACTGACTTTTTCGCAGCCTGCCAATCCGTTGTTAAGTATCTTGGTGGACCACTAATTTCCTGTTCTTGCGTCATTACCTTATATAGATACTCTTGCTTAACGGTCACAAACGCATCGCCAACTATAAGTGCACGATCCTTTTCGCGGAAAAACGATACATGCCCAGGCGCATGTCCCGGCGTATGGATCCAACTGAAATCAGGCAAATGAGGCACTGTTCCATCAGCTGGTAGCTTTTCTACATGGCTTCCCAAGTTAATTGGCTCATTTGGAAACAGCGGCGACATTTTTGCTACCATTCCCCCTTCAACCGTCGAATCTGGTTCCGGATAGCTTTTTTGCCCTGTTAAAAATGGCATTTCGAGCTCATGGGCATAGACCGGCACATCCCAGTGCTTAACTAATTCAATAATTCCACCAACATGGTCAAAATGACCATGTGTTAGCAGAATAGCCTTCGGGCGACTACCCACGCCAAAGCGTTCCTCACAAACCGCCAATATTTCCTCTGCAGAGCCAGGCATGCCCGCATCTACAATTACAAAATCGGATGTACCCGGCTCACCTACTAATACAAAGTTAACGATTTGGATCGTATGTGAATAAAGGTCTGGCAATATCTGTATCCCGATTCCACTACCAATTGAAGTCGCTGGAATAAATTTATAATCACTCCCGTACTGCATGTCCTTCTCCATAAAATCCCCCTCACACGTTTTACATACTGATAGTGTTTCACACGATCGTTATTTTATTTATCGAGAAGGATCTCATGTTACTTTCCGAGATTTGACAACCATTGCTTTAATTTGCTTTTTGGATAGTAAATATTACCGTTTAATACGATATGCGGGATATCTGGATGTTCCTTAATTAATTCTTTCGCATCCTCTTTTGAAACCCCAATTTGATAATGGAGGTCCTGTTCTTTTATAAGTTCATACAAATCCTCTTCTTCAAGCATGTCCATGACACCCTTTGCCTCGGGATTTTTAAAATTTTTCAAGCCGTCCCCTATGAAATAACCAGCAATAGCAATTCCAATTCCTAAAAATAAAAAGTCCATACTTCTTCCACCTACTTTGTTGTAATCATTTTTTGTGTGAATCCTACATTAGGTATGTACGTTTTGTTTGGTAAAAAGTTTCGGATAGACAAAAAGAACCGGCCACCGGTTCTTCCCTACTGTTTTTTTACACGTTTTGGATAATGAAAAATCATCCGTAAAATCGTGTAAAATAACAAAACTATTACAATTGAATTCACAACCCAATGGGCGCCAATCAGTAAATTCACAATTGCGAAAATGATAATTGGCTTCGTTAACGCAAACGCACACATTTTCCATAAAAATTGAAACTTCAATTGGCGGTGTGTGATCTTGCTGACTCCTACTCCCAATCCTGCTAATACAGAAATCCCTGCTATTCCTAAAAACAGCATTAAAAACGGATAAAATAAAAGCACCTGGATGACATAAATATTTTGAGGGATATCGCTTTCCATATAGGAATCGTCTAAAAGTAAATTGATTTCAATTGGAAGTGCCACGATAAACAACAGTAAAAGAAGGAAAACAAGCGTATTTCTCATTTCCAACTTATTCAGCCTCTTCATCGCTGCCTTATTTGGTAATCGTAAACAATCCAAAAATGTCGACATGAGTTTCACATAAGCCACTCGCTTTGTATAAAGATGTTTAAACTTAAAGATACCTTTCTGTAAAAAGAAAGGTATCCAATCAAATCAAATACGCCTTTGCGTATTTGCGCCCAGATTTTAGGCCCACAGGAAGTGGGTCATAAAGACGTTGCCACA